>JABIDZ010000069.1 GCA_018651445.1 Candidatus Iainarchaeum sp.
ATTTCTTTTTATATTACTTTTAACTTATAGTTATTAAATAAAATTGGGTTTAATTATGAGAATTTTTACTATTTTGTTATGTGTTTTCATCATATTTATTATTGCATTTTTTGGCATATCCTATCTTTTTGTATATGAAGCTCCATTTACCTCCACAAATAATCCTAAAGAAGTAATATCAAATGGTCTTAGTTCAGTAATTGAATTTCCAAAAACAACTAAATCATTTGTTTTGTATCCTGGTTTTAGGTTGAATAGTGGCGAGTTTAAAAAGTTCGATAAGCGATCTATTGTTTTTGCACTTGCAAGTACTTTTCCAGAAAGTATTGCAAACGTTG
The DNA here is from genome assembly GCA_018651445.1 of Candidatus Iainarchaeum sp. Lineage (GTDB taxonomy): Archaea > Iainarchaeota > Iainarchaeia > Iainarchaeales > JAAZKV01 > JABIDZ01. Next base: position 339 of record JABIDZ010000069.1, read on the forward strand.
GCCTTGATGGCAACTTATCTTATTTTGAATACACTGGGAAAAAACAACAGAGCGCTAAGGCAACAATTTTTTGTAGTGTAAATAGGAATGCACTTAATGAATATTTTTTGCATACCCCCGATATTTTTTCTGAGGGGGTTGGTGTAGAAAATATTTTCCTTCATTGTACTGTAGAAGATCATCAACCTTGTTGTATTGTTTTTTTTGAACGATCGCGTTAATTATCTGGCCACTTATTTTTTATATGACTTAGGGTAGCGAATTATTTATCGAACTTCCCGGCAGGAGCATTTAGCGAAAAGTTTAAAAATTTCAAAAATAATATATTATTGGTGATATATTGGGAATTTTAAGAAGGCCACCTATTAAAGGAAAAAGTTTAGTCCCAAAAGCAGGACGCGTTCCGCCAAAACCGTGGTCAACTGCTAATCGACAAAGATTGAACGCACTAAAACTACAACAAAGAAATAGCGGTCGAAAGTTAACTGCAAGAGAAACCGCAGAATTAAATGCACTTCAAAGACGACTCACACAAGCACTTAGAACCGGCAAAGTATAAATACTATCACAGAACTAACTCGAGTGGTTCAATCATACAAAGGTATTTTCTTTTAAATACTAACAACTTATTCTTAGCATGGTTAAACGCAAACCGAGATTGAAAAAGAAAACTTCTGTTAAAAAAGCTAAAGTAAAAACACACAAATTCTCGGACACTTTGATTAAAGAAGAAAAGTTCTTGAAAAAGTATCCTGGTTTTACAATCGCAATTATTTTTATTATAATTGTTATTGCTTTGTTAGCAATTGTGATTAGTGTTGGAGGCTCGAGCGGAGAAGAACTAGCACAAGGACGAATGATGCACGAAGAAAACGCGTTGTATTTAGATGATTTAATTACTGGTTTTGAAGAACAAGAAATTGCTTTTGAAAATCCATTGGACGATGATTATTATTATTCGATTAGAGATGATTTTTATTGGTTAAAAAATAAAGAAAGTTCAATTTACAATTCGTTTCCAGCAAACGAAATCTATCTAAAAGAAATGGCTTTCACTGTTTTTATGGATCTTATCTTACAAACAAATTTAGATTTTACTTTTGAACTTTTTGAAGAAGATTATGACTCTGCAATAAACGACGCTTTGACAAAAGAACTTGGTATTGAAAACTTTGTAGTAACCAGCGAAATAGAGGAATTATTTGAAGGAGCAGAATATGAGAAAAGCGTTTTTGAAAATTCTTTAAATGGATTAATTGACGAATATGTTTCTTTGAAAACAAATATTTTGAAAGGAGACGTAAGTAGTGAAAGAAAATTTGTTGAAGCTAAAAAGATTATTTTTATTTCTTTTGAGTAGCTTTCACAGACATCATCTTTTCTAATTGTTTAATAGTTATTTCTCCTAAGAGTAATTCGTTTAAGAAAAACTTTCCTTTTTTTGGAGTTGACTTCCAAACTTTGGTAAATCCTTTTTCATCCATTTGTTTGAAATAAATCTTGATCTTTTTTGAGTATTGTTTTGATTTATTTGGCAGAGTTTTGTTTGATTTTTTGAATAATTCACAAAAAGGGTATTGTTCTTCGTAACCTGGAACAACCATGAACGGGAATAACCCACAAGGAAAAGGCCGTTCGTTATAAATCTGACAAGTATTGTCTTTGTTTAAATATCTACACACACCTTCTTTTCGTTTCAAAGCAATTTGTGGCAAAACAAAGAAACCGCCTGGAACACTAGTTAGTTCTCGCGAAAGTAATTCACCTATTTTCTTTGGGAAAAAAGTTGTTGGAAAAGTTAATATCCCCGGAGTCGTTTTTGGATAAACCTTTACGAATAATTCACAGTAATTCTCAAGGAACTTTTTCTTTGAGAGTTTTAGCTTTTTAGCAATTATAGTTGCTTCTTCTGGCAAGAGCGTAATTGAATAGCGTTTACAGCATTCTCCACAAGACAAACAGATATCACTCTCTTGTTTTCTTGTCAAAGGCATGAGAAACTTTAAACAGAAAGACTTTAAAAAGTAATTAACTCACTTTTACTTAATGGTGAGCAAAGCTAACCAAATTTTTGTCGTGCAGAACATAAAAAGTGCCGGGCTACCTAAGGTGCCCGTTTTAGTGCAGGTTTTGCGCACACGCAAAAAGTGCCTTTATAGCTCAGTGGCTAGAGCAGCCGCCTTGTAAGCGGCAGGTCGGGGGTTCGAATCCCTCTAAAGGCTCTTTTTTTCTAAATTATTCTCTACGGTGCTGTTGCAAACAGCACAAAGCGTGTTCCGGGCTCGACAAACGGAACTGTCGCGATAAAGGCTCTTATTCTTTTTTTCTAATTAGAGTTTTACAATAATGATCTATTACATCATCATTATTGGAAGTAAAAGAAACAGTATTAACATTAACCAGTAAAACAGATTTACTATTCCAAATACTATATTGATTGCAGTTGCACTTGTTCCTTCAAGCTTCAATTTCTTCATCGCGACTATATGCACAACGAATAAGATTAATGGCACTTCTATGAATAAAATTCCTAATAAGAAAATTTCAGGCACAATCATCATTGCTTGTAATTGTATTATTATCCCTGCCAAGATGAGAACATCAAGTACAATTGCAGGAATTGCCGTGATAAAATAAAATATCTTTGATTTATTCATAACAAAAGTAATCCATTTAAACTATTTAAATGTGTTTACGGAGAGAACTCAAGCAAAAAATTAAAAAAAATAAGAATTAGAATTTAAGTTAGTCCGTTAAGATCAATTTTCCAGTTATCTAGTAGTTGTCGTTTCTTTGGAAATTATCTCTTCTTGGCCGTCTTTTTTGGAAACATTCTCTGCAGTAAACAGGTCTTTCTCCGTCTGGCTTAAAAGGCACTTCAGTTTCTTTTCCACAATCAGAACAAGTCACTTTGTGCATTTCTCTTTTTTCATCTTCCATTATTTTCACCTTTTAATTTATGCATTATATTCACTATAATACAATGTAATTGCAATATAAGGAGTTTATAAAGCAATGTATTACAAAAAAACACCTAAAGTAACTCTTTCGAGTGAAAGAAAGATTTAAATACTCTTTTAACGAAAATGCTTGTATGAGCGATAGTAAAGAAATGCAATACGGAATTATTCTAATTATCATAGCAACAATATTCCTTTTAGCTAGTCTTGATATGATCGAAAACCAAGTAATCGATCAAAGCCTTAGTGCAGTAATCTCATTCGTAATGGTTGCTGTTGGAACCTATTTACTAGGGAAAAACAGTTAGTTTTAAAGACAGACTTTATTCCTAGAAGAATTAGGCTTTAAGATTAAATCAATACACGTAACCAACTTATTGCAAAACTTTATAAAGCACAAAGATAATTAATGTATTGAGATAAATGAACTATATGTCGTATTTTTTAGTAAGTCTTTGTATAATTAGCTTATTATTTCTTTTCGGGTGCAGTGCAGTAAATGTTGCACAAAACTTTACCAAATATGGTGAGATAAATGATTATGATTTACAAGAAAAATATACGTTCTTTGACGGAAGCACGAAAGTTGTAAATTCAACATATTTACAACCAGAACAACAAACAACTGTAGGGCTCTTACATTCTATTGAATTATTCTCAAAACAATATGGAGCTACTATTGAGGAAAGCGAGTACGATGGAGTTTCAACATACTTATTAAAGATTAAACAAAACGCATCAATTCAAAATAAAGATGAAATAGTTACCCATTACTTTTGGGTAGACGCAGACTCAATGTTACCAATTCATAGTGAACTATACTTGACAGGCGAAAATACTTTATTTGAAAAGTTAAAAAGCAACCCTGCAATTCTAGACTTGACATATGGAGCAAGTGCTGCACAAAACATGGCTTTTCCAACTACTAAAGATGGAACACGCCTATGGAGTATTGATTATACTTTCTCAAATATTAATACTAGACTCGAAATGAGTCAAAATTGTGATTCATACGATGAAACCACAGGAATATGTATTATTGGAGTAACATCAACAGAAGGCGACAATCTAGGTACGCTTGAACAAATACAAGAATACGATTCAGATATTTTACTGCCAACACAAATACCCAGCTTTGCACTTTTCGACTATGTGATGAATCCTCCCCCCGCAATAGTTGAAGAACCACATCTTTTCGCTGAAAATATTAAAGTTACCGAATATTATTATTACAACAATTTTAGTCCAAGTATAGGACAATCACAAGAATGTGGATTAATACAAGTATATTCCCCATGTAAATCAGAAGTAAATTTACAAATAAAATTAAAGATCCTACAATCCGAGGATAAATACTTACTCATGTCTAACATCCCAACTAATGCTACTGAAGGAAAAATAATTACAATAAATGACAATAAAGCTTTTTTTACAAAATCTCCAAATTCGACAACATTAAGATGGAGTGATGAACAAAATTATTTTATATTAATATTCAACAATTCAGACATAATTTCAAACACAATATACTTTGATGAAATACAAATGACTCAAATAGCAGAATCAATGATAAAAGCCTCAGACATAAACAATTCAATTTAATAACTAAAGATATTTTTCACACAAGTCAATATCTTAAATTAAACGAACATATTATTGCTTTCCATAACTTTTTCATAAGCAATTGTTTCCTCAGAATCGATCGTAACAGAAGTTAATTCTTTTGAAAGAATCTCTTTTGGATTCGCGTTTGTTTCAAAAATAAGTATTCCTTTTTTTGTAGAAAATTCTAAGTGGCCTTGTATTACACCAGCATCAAGTAACAACGTATATTGTTTGAATGCCGTGTCTTCGTGTGAATCAGCTTCAAAAGAAAATTTAACGATTCTTACTTCTTTGTAAGGTGCATCACCAAATTTTGTTTCAAACCACTCTTTCATAATAATCCCTTCATTTTCCTATTTAAAAAATTCATTTTCTCCATAAGCGTTTTTGAACGCAGGATCATCTTTTAGTTTTGCAGTATCTCGCTTGTACTTTGCTAGCGGAGAGTCACTACCTTTGTAATTCTTTTTGAAATCATCCCATGAAACAGAATACTGTGTTTGTACTTTGTCTCGATATAATTCAGGAACAACATTAAATGCACAAAATGGTATTACTCGCCCATCAGGCATAGCATAATGAATATCACATCGCTCTACTCTTTGTTGGTCATAATTATATGGATCCATGAAATGCATCATTCCAATGAACAACGAACTCTTATGGAATTCTCCAAGAGCCGAATAATCGTGTTTTACTAATGCATTGAATAATAATTTTGCTAAATTTAATGCCTTTGGCTTTTTCTCTTCGTTAATGAAAGACTTTATTTTCAATAATAGTTTAGCTGATTCAATTGTTTTACTTTTTCCTAACTTAATTGCTTCTGCTCGCTCGTTTAAGAATTTAAACAAACCTTCTACATCAATAAAATCTGGAAGAGGAACTACTTTTCCCTCTTCGATAAAAATATATGTTGCTGCTCCACAAGCAAAGTGATTGTCAAGCGAATATTGTGGTGAATTAGTAATTGTTTCAATAAAATTTGTTACGCTTGAAACACAAGGAATAGTGAAAAAGTCTTTTGGTTTTATCACACCATTTGTTTGTTTTTCAATCAAATCAATTGCACTAGGAATAGTTATTCTTTGTGCTTCTCTTTGACTTTTTGGCATTCTACCTACAAACGAAACTGGTTGGAAATCAATTCCTCGTATCACATCTACATTTCTTAGAGCAAAATCAATTATATTTCCTAAATCCCCATCATTAATTCCTTTGATTAATGTAGGCACTAAAACAATTCCAAGACCTGCGCGTCGACACTCCTCAATTGTTTTAGGCATTTCATATAAGTTCTTTGGATTTGTTTTTTCAGTTGTACCATCAAAAGATACATACAGAGTCGAAACGCCCGCATTTCTTAACGCTTGCGCATAACCTTCATTAAAAGCAATTGTCATTCCAGTTGTATTTAGTTGTACGTGTTGGTACCCTTCTTCTCTTGCAACCTTTATAATATCAATCATATCTTCTCGCAGAGTTGGTTCTCCACCAGTAAATTGAACCGCGTTACAAGGAACAGGTTGTTGATGCTTCATATTTTTCAACATATTCCTGATTTGATCCACAGTAGGTTCGTAAATAGGATCCCCTTCTTTTGCATAGAAAAAACAATACCAACAAGATAAGTCACAACGATTTGTAACCGCAATATTTGCTAGCGCCGTGTGCGAGTGGTGATTAGTACAAAGACCACAATCATACGGACAATTAGTTCCTGTGTTTTCAGTTATACCCACATTTGTATTTAATAGTCCACGAGCATTTGAAGCAAATCCTTTTGCTCGATTAAATTCTTTTGCTGAATCCCAATAAACTTCGTCAAATTCCCCGTGTTCTGGGCAAGTACGCTTAATATTCACTTTACCATTATTGTCGTATACTTGGGCATCCAGTGTTCGCTTACACTCAGGACACACACTTCTTGTCTTATATGGTAGATCTGCCCCATACGAATCGGTTACAACACTCTGCTTTTTTTTATCCATAAAATCACTTAATTTAACTAGAAAATTCACTTGTTAAATGTTTAAAAAGCTAAGCGATGACATATGAACGAAAAATAATTTGCTAGGAGTAAACACATAAAATTTGTAATCGAATCAAAAATAGATTCATTTGATTAGATTTAAATAGGAGAAATGCACTTTTATATCTTGAGCAAAATGGGTATTTATTCTTTTTTTGAAGACAAGTGGTATGCAGTTATCGAGGCGATCGATCGCGCAATTCCAATTACAAAATTAACTGATCGAATTGATGGAGTAATCCCAAGTTTTATTTTATTTTTAATTGTGCTAATTGCAGTAATTGCTTTTTTAGCTTTGAACTTTGGTTTGCTTGGATTCAATTTATTTACTCCAATGTACACTGCAGAAATAACTGTGTTGAGTAGTAATAATCTTCCACTGCAAGGAGCCGCAGTATTAATTATGAGCGCGTGCGGAGAAGAGTTAATACTTCAAACTGATTCAAGTGGAATAGCTACAGGAATAGTTTGTTCAACCGACCTTGATGTTAGTGTTAGAAAAACAGGCTATAATAATTTAGGACAAAGCCTTTCTCTTGAAGATGGTCGCGCCACACTTAGGTTATCACCAATTCAATTACAAACCAATAGCGTGTATGTGGAAGTTAGAAGAACTGACGAAACAAAAATTATCGGAGCAGACATA
>JABIDZ010000053.1 GCA_018651445.1 Candidatus Iainarchaeum sp.
CAGTTAAGAGAGTTTTGAGAACGAATAAGCTCACCAACAAGCTTCATTCACGGTAAAGTATTATTTGTACTTAAGTTCTATATAAATATATCGCTCAATGTCGAATTTTTGTTAGAAATCAAAAGCGATTATACGCTTTTTTTAAGGTTTTTGAACCAAATTAGAATAAGAAATAACCAATAAACGCAGATAAAAGGTTCATTACGAGTGCGGTTTTTGCTGAAAAAAGGAGTTCTTTTGTTGTTATTATTTTTATTAGAATTGTTTCTATCAAAAAAATCATTATTTCGAATAAGACAAAGAAAAATAGATAATTTTCAAAAAAGAAGGGCAGAAACACCCAGATTAGGGGTAGAGTTATACTATTGATAACTAAAATAAAAAGTAGGTTATTTTTGGCTTTTCCGGAAACAAAAAAATTAAATGGAACAAACTCAATTAGATTAGTTAATGCAAAAGCAAGCAAAAAATAAGTAATCATTTACTCACTTTTTTCTTTTTAAAGCCACAATTAATATAACTGCCAATAAAATAACAATCGGGATAACTATTATTACAAGTGAGGATAAACCGCCACCAACAGCATCAGGCGTATTTTGTTTCTGGGTTAGAGAAAGTGTTTTTGAATGGGTATCAAGCGAAGCTATTGTATAAATTGTTTTACCACTGGGTAGACTAAAAGTATTTGAAACAAAAGAATTCTCTAAAACGAGTTTCTTGTCGTCGCCGCCTAATCCGTCTATTTGTGAGGGATCATAAGAAGCAATTTGTGCTTCGATTGCTTTTGGAATCGCGAAGATCTTTATATGCGTATTTAATTTGTATACGCTTGTGTCCCCGGTTATTTTTATAAGTCGATCCTCCCAAATATTCCCGCTATAATAAAAAGAATATTCGCTTGAATATGCATCTTGATTATCTATTGAAAATTCGAAACTTGGGCTTGGCCCGATATCGGCAGAAACTATAGCGAGTACTAAGAGAATAAGCACGGTTACAAGTATTTTTCTCATGAACCAATAATATCATTAGTTATATTTAAAGCTTAGTTTTATGGTGTATTGGTGGATCTAAGGTTATTTAAAAAAAACAAGGGCTTTTTTTAAGGTTTTTGAACTTTTTTTAATAAGTGATTGCATGGGAGTTAAGTTATCCAAACTAGTTGAAAAAGAAGAGATCTCGCTAGACCACCTAAAAGGAAAGAAAATAGGTATTGATGCGTATAATATGTTATACCAATTTCTAGCTTCTATCCGTGGCGCAGATGGTTTACCTTTAGCAGATACAAAAGGGAATACAACTTCGCATATAACTGGTTTGTTTTATCGAACAATTAATTTACTTGAAAAAGGGATTAGTCCAGTATATGTTTTTGATGGAAAACCAAGCGAACTAAAAAGCGAAACTTTAGCAAAAAGAAGAGAGATTCGAACCGATGCTGAACAAAAGTCAAAAGACGCTCTACAACAAGGAGAACTAGAAGAAGCAAAAAAAATGGGTTCAAGAGCTCTAAAATTAACGCCTGCAATGGTTGAAGAAGCAAAAGAATTATTACGATTAATGGGCATTCCTGTTGTTGAAGCATCGGGCGAAGGAGAAGCACAAGCATCAGTTCTAGTTGCAAGAAAACAACTTGATGGCGTAGTATCACAAGACTTTGATTGTTTGTTATTTGGTGCAGATGATTTGTATAGAAACATTGGTTTCTCAGGAAAAAGAAAGGTTGCTGGCAAAAACTTTTACGTGGATATAAAACCAGAGCATATTAATTTAGAAAAGGTGCTAGGCGAACTAAAAATAACTCGCGAAAAACTAATTTGGTTAGGTATTTTGGTAGGAACAGATTTCAATGAGAAGTTTCCTCGCGTAGGACCCAAAACCGCGATCAAACTAGTACAAGAATTTGATTCTTTTGAAGGCATTGTTGAAAAAACAAAGCACGAACCAAATTTTGATTACAAAGAAATCGTTGACATTTTTATGAATCCAGTTGCAATCGAAGTAAAAAATTCTGAATTAGTTGCGAGTGAAACAAATAAAGAAAAAGTACTCGAATTCTTAATCGAAAAA
>JABIDZ010000104.1 GCA_018651445.1 Candidatus Iainarchaeum sp.
ACTTCTAGAGTGCTAATTCTATTATGCCTGCAAGAAGACCCGTTAATGTTGCTGAATTTTTGAAAAGACCACAACCTGCGCTTGATGCAATGCTTGCAAATGTTCGCAAAAAAAGAGCTACGGGTTTGGCGCCTGTAAAAGTAATTGCTGAATATATCCCGCGAGTGGATGCAACCATAATCGAACATTTACCTAATTCTCTCGGAAGAGCAACTGCTATAAAAATTGTTAAAAACAATCCAAATTTGATTTTATTGGTGAAGCTGGGCGCAGTACACATGCCGCGTAAAACAATAAATTCTATTGTACACACTGCTGCAGATTTAAGTGAAGCATATACTAGGGCAGGGGGGGCACCTGACAAGATTAAAGCTAGTCTACAAATATTATCTGATGCAGGACATACTACTCGGGGCGCTTCTTCACGTAGTCCAGCCGGGGGGATAAGTTTTAAAAAAAGAGAAATTGACGCAATAAAAACTATTTTTGCTTTACGAATGTCCCAATTACTTGGGCGAGAAAACTATTCGTTATTTGTTCGTGCATCTAAACAAGTACAACCATTACTGCGTAACGCAGTTATGCTGGCATAAAAACTTAACTTTTTATAGTTCGAAGATGACAAGTTTATCATGACTATGACAAAAGCAGATAGAGTTCTTTCTGTTGCTACGGCGTTATTGTTAGGTTTAACTACAGCTAATTCGCCTGTTGGGTCTAAACGAATATCATTTAGTGACGCATTACCAAAATTGTATAAGGTTCTTGGAGCCGATTCAAAAGAAAAAGAAAAATGGGTGTTTAATTGGGCTGAAAGAAACGCTCATGCTGTCCAAAAAAACATTGGTTTGTCTATCAATAATTTAATAATTGAATATGGGAATAAATTTGGTCCGACGAATTTACCTAAAAAAACGATTGATGTATATATGCGAATTGCTGAGACACAAACCGCCGAAAAAAGATTTAGACGACTTGAAAATAGGGCTAGACTTAATGAATTAGAAAAACTAGAATTTGCGAGATTGAAGTTTAAATATGGGTTTGAATCAAAGACAAAAACCCGAAAACCGGCTCGCCCAAAATCGAGTGTTCGAAAACCCGTCAAGAAAAAGAAAAAGGCGTCTTTGCCAAGTGATCCTAGAAGATTGGGTAAAATTGGTCCGAAGAGACGCCCTAATCGCCCGAGAAGGCCGGGTAGAGCGTAATGCGAGCTATTATTAATGCTTGTAATGGTTAATTATCTATGAGTTTTCATAAACTCGGCCTGGATAAGAAGCTACTTGATGAGATACATCAAATGGGATTTCTTGAAGCTACGCCGATACAATCTAGTTGCATTCCGCTAATCCTGCAAGGGCACGATATCATTGGACAATCGTTAACGGGATCAGGAAAAACAGCTGCATTTGGTTTACCAATTCTACATAAAGTTGTTTCTGGAAACGGAGTACAATCACTTATTTTAGCTCCAACAAGAGAACTAGCTCAACAAGTGAGAGAACATTTAAACACAATTGGAAAAAAAATGAAATTAGAAATTGTGTGTGTTTATGGTGGAGTAGGAATTGACAGACAAATAAAGAGTTTGCGACGCGCAGATATTGTTGTAGCAACTCCTGGAAGACTCCTTGATCATTTACAAAGAAAAACAGTTGATTTGAAAAAAGTAAAATTCTTGGTTTTAGATGAAGCTGACCGGATGCTAGACATGGGTTTCTCAAAAGACATTGAAAAAATTCTTTCACAAACTCCAAAAGATCGACAAACGATTCTTTTTAGTGCAACTTTTCCTCCGCTAGCAAGAAAACTTGCTCAAAAATATTTATCAAATCCAAAACACATAAAAGAAAAAGAACATGTTGACACTAGTTTATTATCTCACAAATTTTATTCAGTTGATAGAGAAAGAAAATTTTCTCTTTTAGTGCATTTATTAAATAGCGCTCGAGGAAATGCAATTGTTTTTTGTAGAACAAAAAGAGAAGTAGATAAGATAGCTAAGAACCTACGAAAACAAAATTTTGATTCAATGGCTATTCACGGAGACATACCTCAAAACAAAAGACAAAAAGCAGTTGAAATGTTTCGAGACGGACAACTTGATGTTTTAGTAGCAACTGACGTTGCAGCACGAGGAATTGATATTAAAGGAATTAGTCACGTATACAATTACGATGTTCCTGAAGACGCAGAAGACTACACTCACCGAGTTGGTCGAACAGCAAGAGCAGGAATGAAAGGAGAAGCAATTACTATTCTTACTAGAAAAGATGAAGAAAAGTTTTGGCATATAAGTGATAAAATAGAAATTCTTTCTGAGAGACTACCTGATTTTGAACAAATTAGATTAATTTCTACAGAACATTATACTGGTCGAGGACCACCAAGAAGAAGATTTAATAGTACTAGTCCTAGAAATTCTTTTTCAGATCAAAAACGAGGTGCGCGTAGTGGCGGAAGAAGAAGTAGCGCTCCAAGAAGAAGAAAAGAAACCGGTGATGGTTTTCGTGACCAAGTGAGTACTTATAAGAAAAGAAGTTATGGTGGAGAATCAAATAACGACTCGTTTGGAGATAGTGCTCCTAGACGTAGTTATTCAAGAAGTCCTTCAAGCGGACCATCAAGATGGCCTTCACGCAGTGGATTCTCAAAACCAAGATCTGGTAGTGGGCCAAGAAGCGGTGGCGCAAGAAGTTCACCAGGAAGCCCGTTTAAAGGTAGTTTTTCAAAACCAAAATCTAGTTCGCCTAGAAGTTCTTCAAAACCAAAACCTAGTTTTGGTGGACGAGATTCTAGAAAACCCGGTCCTCCAAAGGATCGTTCAGCAAGACCTCGAGCACCACGTTCAAGTGCACCAAAAACTGGAAAGAAATTTTATGAAAAAAGACGCTAGTTTCTAAAAATTAGTTCTTCTTTTTCTCTACGAGTTAATTGTTTTAAAGCGTATTCTCTTTTCATTGCTTCGCTTTTAGTTTCAAATTCTTCGGAGTAGATTAAACTTACAGGTCTTCTTTTCATAGTGTACTTTGCGCCTTTGCCTTTGTTATGTGCCTCGATTCGTTTGTCTAGATCGTTTGTGTAACCACAATAAAACGAACCATCTCTGCATTTTAGAAAATAAACGAAGAACATGATTGAATAGGGTGGGGGGATAGAAAAAGCTTTCCGCCGGCACTAGGGTTAAGGAAGATTTATATAGTTAGCTATATACTAACTATATAGTGATTATATGGTTGAAATTACAACAATTCAGTTACCAAAAACTGTTGTATCTGAATTAAAAAAAGTAAAAAAATATCCTAGACAAAGCTATTCTGAGTTAATATCCGAAATGGTTGATACGTTTAAACAAGCAAAGAAAAATAGTCAATATGACGAATTCTTACATTCGATTCAACAAAGAAAAATGAAAGAGCTTTGGGATAATAAAGAAGATGAAGCTTGGGAAAAAGCATAGGTGTCTTGCGTGACTTATTCTGGTGGAGAAGTTGTTCTAGCTAATGTGCAATTTCCAGATCTTTTAGGTATAAAAAAAAGGCCAGCAGTCATTCTGTTTGAAGAAATGGGAAATATTGTTGTTGCCGGGATAACTAGTAATTTGAGAATGAAAGGTATTCCTTTAACCACAAAAGAAGGTGCAATAAAAGACTCTATAATAAAAACAAATTATATTTTTACATTAGGACAAGAACTAATTGAGAAAAAACTATTTTCTTTGACAAAACAAAAAAAGCTAGTTTTGTATGATGAAATAGAA
>JABIDZ010000101.1 GCA_018651445.1 Candidatus Iainarchaeum sp.
TCTGGCAAAAACACTTAATTTGTTTTTTTCAATTAATACGCGTGCATTACCTACTTCAGGCACAATAACAAAATTATCTTGTGAATTTAGAATAATATTACATGCGTCAATCGAAATTAATTCACTCTCAGTAACACTACCGTTATTTGTATAACACCCAATCAAGTTACCTGAAGAATCAGTTGTTCTAATTAATTGCACTGCGTCAATTTCATTACTAATCAATACGACTTGCCACAAATTAAGCACGTTAGCAAAAATCGGGCTAGCTTTTCCGTCTTCCATCAACGGCGAAACAAATACTTGTTCTTTTGTTTTCAAAACTTCAAAAAATTCGGTTGGAGTATACTCATTTGAATAATAACTTATTCCATTTAATTTGAAAGCGTAATCATAAGGCGTATAAAAAACAGTAAAATAAATAGTACCAATTATAAGAATAATAATTATAATTCCTGCAATTATTTTTAAATTATTATTACTTTTTTTACTTGTTTTTGGAACCTTATTGTCTTTTTTAATTTCTTTTGGAGATGGCTTTTTTTCTTTAGTTGATTTTACAATTTTAACGTTTTTAACCGCTTTTTTAACAGTCTTTTTCTTTGTTTTTGCCTTTTTCCCTTTTGACTCAGACTGTACCTTTGAAACGATATCTCCAATATTCCTGCTATTAGCCATAACAAAAATTTGTTGCAATACACTTAAAAAGAAAACGAATTCGTTAGTGCGAAACCATCAAATTAAAAAAAAAAGTTCTATTAAATTCATTTGAATTATTTAAAAAAAAGAAAGGAAAGGCCCCGAAGGGCCTTTCACTAATTACTCATTTATGCTAACATTGCGTCTAATGCGTTGATTAATTCTTGTGCAGCTGCGCCTGTGTCGGCAGCAGTCATTCCTGCAACAACGATATCTCCGCTTGTTAATTCAGCAGCAACGTAGTCACCAGCAGTTAACAACATTGATTCCAATGTGTTTCCTTCAGCAACTTCTAGGTTTACTGCAGCAGCATTAGCTACCCATCCACCTACGATAACAGATTTTCCGTTAGTGAATTCAGTATCTACCTTTACTAGATTTCCAGTTGGTACAACAGCAACTCCGTTTCCAGAGGGAGCAGTTATTCCGCTGATAGTTACTTCAGTTCCGCTAGCAGTAGTTACAGTTTCTCCAGATACAACTCCTTCGAAGTCTTCTCCGCCAACTGTACTAGTTACTGTGTCGCTTGATCCAAGATATGCTTCAACCTTTCTTACCTCTTCTGGCATCATGATTGTTGCAACTCCATCAGCAACAGTTACTTCAGTACCGTAGTCAGTTACTCCGCTTAACAATTTAGATGCACTAGCTGTAGTGTATTCGTCAAGTGACCAACTAGTATATTTAACTTCTTTATCTGCGTCAGATAATCTAGTTTTATTGTCAGTAGATGATACTAACAATCCAGTTTGATTATTAACGTAGAAGTTAATGTCTGTTGTAGCTGTAGTTGCAGTTCCTGCTTCGTTTAGAGTCCATACAGAGCCGTATTGATAATCGTCTCCGTCAGATGGATTTCTGAAGTTACCCGATTCTGAGAAATCAATTCCACCATTTGCGTCGGCAGTTGTTCCCATAGCATTTCCAGTGTTTGTTGTCAACGCAGTCAATACATTGTATGTAGTTTGATCAGGAAAGTAGAAATTTAGATCTACTGAAACATCATTAACTGGATCTCCATTTAATGCGTTTTGATCAACTTCAGTTCCAGTGAAATATAGTTCACTAGTGTCTGTGTCTCCTTTACTGTCTAAGTCGAATGACTGAGCAGCTAAGAATAACCAGAACTGTTGACTTCCTTCATCTGCACCAACATAGTATGCAACTTTTCCTTTGTTTGCGTCTGATGTTGTAAACCAATCATCATCAACTAACAATTTAACAGAATTTGCTACACTTACGCTGTCGTCAGTGTATGAAACATCGAAATAATCTGAAGTTTCAGTTCCTGTTGGATTGTTGTATGGTTCAGAAACTGTTGAAGTTGGTTTAGCCCAGTATCTTACTTTTTCATCAGTTGTGTTAACATCTACTAAGTAAGTGTTTCCTGCAACTTCAAAAGTATTTGATCCTGATCCTAAAGCAATTACTAGAGGCATTTCTCTTGAGATTCCTTTTGTGTCAGTAACAGTTACTGTGTCTCCACCAATCATAGCTTTAGCCATTGGTTTAGTCTGTAATCCATTAAAGATGAATTTACCGTGGTCTTCAGGTAAGTTTAGAGCACTTCCTGCCGCCAACATCAATTTAGATGATGTAGATTCAGTCTTTGTTTGATTATATGACCAATTATTTCTAATTTGAACAGTTACAATAGTTCCGTTCGATCCGTTAACTCCGCTACCTGTTCGAAAATATGCTTTCCATTCAGGGTTAGTAGTTTTTGTTGAATCGTATGGGAATACTTGATTATTTCTAATTTCTAATCTTTGTGTTCCTGTTCTAATTGTTGCGTATTCTGCTCCTGTAGAAACTTTTACTCCTGCAGCTGAAACATATACACTTTCTGTGAAGTAACTACTTCCGAATTGATCTTTCAAATCGTAAGCTGGAGTTGCTTCAACAGTTTTTAATGCAGATTCTCCATCATATAGAGTCCACTTAGCTCTGTGTGAATTTGTTCCACCTGCATTTGTTAATCCATCGAGTTGTACTGTCAATGTTTTTCCATCGTAGTCTCCAACACCTGGAACTGATACAGATTCGCCTGAAGCTAAATCAGTTGGAGTTGTGTCTGCGTACAGAACTAATTTAGTAGATGTAGCTTCATCAACAGTGTATTCTTGTCCTAAAATCGGAACTTTTACATTGTAATTAGCGTTTGCATCTAATTGTGTTATTGCTGTAGTGTAGTATGGAATTCCTGTTCCAAAATTCATAGAGTATTTATAAGCTCCTGAATTTACTTGTGCAACTAGTTCTCCTGGTGCTACTCCGTCAGCAATGCTTTGGAATTTAGCGTCAGCGATAACTTCTACGTTTTCATCAATATTGATTTGCGATTCAACCGCAGCGTTCTTTATTGTTCTTCCAGCAATATTTGCGAATACTGCAGAATCACTATAGTCTGCTTTGATTGAGTTAAACTCAGACCAATTTGCAGTTAAACTCAGAGTGTTTTCGTCTGTGTTTCCTGATCCTACTGTTGTTTGTACTCCGCCAACTGTTACGTCAACTGATGTTGCACCGCTTTCTCCACCAACTGCTGTTGTTGCTAATTGTGCAACTCTTGCAGCGATATTTCCTGCCCAGACAACGTCTGAAACTCCAGCGTTAGAACCAACAACAACGTCTACAACAGGCACACCTGCTGACGATACAACGTCATCTACTGTTAAGTCATCTAACCCTGTAGGGGTCATGTTTGCTGCAGATACTACGGGAGCCAAAGCTGATCCAACTAAGGCAGCTCCTAATCCTATAGCAACTACTTTTTTTATACTTAATCCTTTCATTTGTTTTTCACCTCATTTTTACAAAAATTATTCTCGCGACAGTACTCAACAATAGCACTAGCAAGACTCTCATAATTGATGGAAATGCCCTTTAAATACCTTACTATTGCGAGTGTTTTTTGGCCCAAAATAGGCCTAAAACAAGGCGATTTTTACCCCAATATGGGAAGCTCTTTTCGCTGATTAACGAAGTCGCTTTTTTCTTAGAAAACGCTTTTTTTGGAAAAAATTATGAAAAAAGCATCTCGTTGCTTAACTAAATTTAAATCCATAAGACCCGCCTAATCAGCTATGACATGCAATGTGTTAACACTTGCAAAGCTATAAAAACATTACTTCAGTTCCTCTGTGACAAAATTTGTTTTAATAATTATTTGTAAAAAAGATTAAGGTTAAATAAATTAAAAATGTCAATTGTCGAAATTATTCCAATTCAAAAAAATTGAGCACAAAACTTGATAATAGAGACGATTAGTACAATTCTAATAAAAACTAACAAATTTGCCTATATGCTAACTATTAGGCCCTATTTGTATGCAGATTTATAGAATTTAGTTAATTCTTCTTGATTTAAGTGTTTTGTGAAGAAATTAGCGTATTTTTGGAAGATTTCGGCTAATTCCATCAATCCGTCTTGGAATTCGAAGTTTGAAAGCTCTATTTTATTCGGTTTTAGTACTTCTATTGATGTAGGTCCATAATAGAACAAAAACTTGATAAGTGCCCTAAAGTCCATTACGCTAAGGTTTACTTCTAAAAAAGACGATTCCATGTCATCGTCATCTTCAATTATTTCTGCTTCACGCACGTCATAAATAGTAAATGCTTTCTCTTTTTTCAATGCAGCCGTGATCTCTTTCATGTGTTTCTTTAATAGCTCTGCTTCTATTGCTTTAAACTCTATAATCGCGTTAAGTCGCATTTTAAACGAGTCTTGTTCAGAAATCTCTTTTCTTTGCTGTATTTTGTCAACAATCTCTTGTTTTAAACGATATTTAGTAGGATAACCTTCTTTTGTTATAACCCCTAATTTAAGTAATGCCTTTAATTCTTGTGTTAACTTGTCATAAGGAATATTTAATTGTTTATTCATGTCTTCTTCGGTTTTAGGTTCGTTAAGTAATAACAACGCTATTTTCTTTTGATCTTCATTAAATCTAGGCATTTATGCTCACCAATACTAATTATTAGTACACTATTTTATTTAAAAAACCATTTCTTTTCAAAAAAACAAAAGAAAGGGTTTAAATAATTTAAAATAGTATTTTTTGCATGGGACAATTAAGTCAATTCGCAATACTTGGTTTTGCAGACGGAGTTAATTTCGTTGCAGAAGAAGGAGTAAACTTTTTACCAGTTAACCAACCCTTATTCATAGTTGTTGGAATCGGTTTGATTATCGCAACATTAATTATTATTTTCTTTTTGAAAAAAATTATTATCAACTCGGTTCTTGGCGGGATTATTTGGGCAATAGCAATTTTTGTTTTCAAAGTTAACTTGCCAACCATCCCCTCATTAATTGTTTCTATCGTAATTGGTCCGGCAGGAATAGGAACCATGCTTTTGTTAAACGCACTCGGACTTTTAGCAGTCTAATAATAAATTATTTATAAGTTAGTGATGAAATGAATATTTTTGATAGTATAAAACTTGAAACTTTTAGAAAAAAATATTTTTCACACGCAAAAAAACACGAATTATACAAAAATGTTTTAGCTACAAAAGGAAATATTGTTTTTGGTCGCGGTAACGACACCCCGCGAATTGTTTTTATCGGAGAAGCTCCCGGACAAGAAGAAAACAAATGCGGAAAGTCTTTTGTTGGGAGAAGCGGGAAGTTACTTGACAAATGGATTAGCGAACTTAGCTTATCACAAAAAGACTACGCAATAATTAATGTTGTTCCAATCATCCCGCTAAACAAAGAGAGTGGAATTCGAAAACCAACTAATTCAGAAATCGATTATTTTTTTCCCTTAACTGAAAAATATTTGCAAGAACTAAATCCAGAAGTAATTGTTTTACTTGGAAGAAGTGCAGCAAGTATTTTCGATAAAAACTTGGCTTTAGGACAAATAAAACATTGGAAGGACACAAAATTATTTTTCATTTATCACCCGTCATACTATTTGCGAAAAGGCGGAAAAGGTTTTGAAACAACTCTTGCAAAACTAAAAGATTTTTTGAACGATCAAAATAAATAATAAAATCATTCTATTTTCTAACTCTTTTGAAAAGTAAAAAAGTTTTTCTAGCGAACATAAGGTAAGTTTGTGCTAGGTTCTTCATCTTCAACTGCTTCGAGTTGTTGAGTAAGTTCTTTGAATGCTTTTTCAATGTCTTTTGAATCCTTAGCAATTGATTTCATATTTAATTTAAACTTAAACTTTTTAACAAGTAATTCTAACATTTTTTTTGCACTACCTTGATCACCATAAACTAATTGAGAATTAGTTTCACCCATTAAACAAACCCCTTTCATACTACGTAGTCTGCCTAAACCAACCATTAATCCTGCTGCACCACTAATAAGTCCTTCTTTTTTGTCTTCTTTTGCGCCCGCAGTCTTCCACGCTTTGATTATTACATCATCAGTTCCTGCAACAATAACCCCGGGCTCTTTGTTTAATCGTTTATCTCCAATATTTATTCCTGCAAGAGTAACAATCTCATTTATCCCAACCGATTTGAAAAAATTTACAAGCGTTTCAGAAAATTCGTAATGCTCGTGTGCAGAACCAACTTTAAAATCAAGTGAAGGTTGTACTGGCCCAGCTAAAATTAAAAAGTTTTTTTTCTTGTACACTAAATGATAAATCTCATTTTTTATTAAATTTATTTTAGAATTCTTTGTGTGAACACTTGGAGGAAACGAATCCGAAAGTACTTCTGCAATTTTTACCGGTTTTAATTCTTTTAACAAATAGTCAACAGTTATCTTTCCAACCAATCCGATTCCAGGTAAACCTACTAACAATACTCCGTCTTTAAAAGAAACTTTTTTTGTTAAAAGAATTTTAGTTGGCATAATCTATTCCTCCAATAAAAGCATAAAAACCTATTCTTTACCTGATCTCTTTTTATCCGAACTAAGTTCAAATGCAAAAGATACTTTTGTTTTTTTAGCTTTGTTTTCTGCTTTTTCAACAGCAGATTTCAATGTTTTTTCCGTTTCTTTAAATGTTGGTGACGAACAAGATATTACAAATACTCCGGCTCCTTTGTATAACACACTACACCCTTTCACTGCTTCGATTTCTTTTAATACTTGTTTAACTAATTCTAAACCATCGTCTTGTAGTGTAGAAAGTTTTAAAATTCCTTTAAGTGTTTTCTCCGAAACCACAATATTTTTTTCAACTAACTCTTTTACTGGCGCCAACCATTTCGCTTCAATTAGTTTATTAATGTCTTCTCCAAGCGCAACTTTTTCAAATGCTTTGTACAACGAACCATATTCTTCGATTAATGGATCTGCAACTTGTTCCCAAGTTTCATCAAATTCTTTCTTTTCTTGTTTTGCAAGCAATGCAATTAACTTTTCTTCTCGATTAACTTGTTTAAACTCAACCATTTTTTGTTTTTCTCTTTGTGGTGAAATTGAAGCAAATGATAAATCAATTTGTTTTTTATCAAGATCAATATTCAAAACTTTTGCAACCCTAACTTGGTTCATTTTTACTAAGTTTCTAATATTTTTTACCCACGAACTAGAAACATTACTTATGTGTACAAACCCGCGCCGATTACCATATTCTAACAATTCAACAAAAACACCGTAATCAAGAACCTGAGTTATCTTAACAACAACTAACTCATTTCTATCAGGATAATCCATTTCAACGTCACCAAATAATCTTCTTGTAGACAAGTATTAAAAATACTCTCTTCGAAAGATCGCACGATTACTGTTCTTTAGCAATTTTACGGCTAATAAAAAGTTTTGCGACTTTCGCAGGTAATTCAACGTTTTGACTTTCCTTGAACGGACCATACTCTTTCATATCAGTTCCCACAAAAGTAGGCACATCTTTTAGTATTTCAACTTTAACTAAATTGTTTTTCTTTTCACGTTCCCCAAACAAAGAAGTACAATGAGAAGAATACTCAGTTAAAACTTTTAATAATTTTTTAAAAACATCTTTTTCTTGTCGCGCCATATTGTCTAATTCAGATTCTTTTGTGTGTGAAGCAATTAGCGCTTTGTTAAGAATCTTTTTTTCTCGCATCAAAAATATTTCTTCGATAATTCTTTTCAAATTAGTAAATTGCCGTGCTTCTGAAGAAGAAAAATTCTTCAGCGAAGCAATATATTTCTTTTTTTCTTCTTCAACAAACTTTTCGAGTGAGTCTATAAAGTCTTCATCTACTTCGACTAGTTTTGACGTATTTTTTTCTAGTCTATGAATTCTTCGTAGTTCGTCATATGTTATTTGCATGTGTACACCCATTAATGAAAAGAAAATCGTTCTTTTAATCCTATCTCAATTCCGCTACCCCTTTTCCAACTAAATAAATTGCACAATACAATGGCACTTCGATACCTTCATTTTCATATGGCCCAAAAAACTTGCCTTTAAGCGAGAACTTAGGAGTATGTTTAACAAACAATTTAATCATATCCTCTCCAAAAACTACTGCGTCATTAAAAGGATCAAATTCTTTTAATTTTTCTATAGAAAGTTCTTTTGCGATAAACCCTGTTTCTCCGTGTAATGAATTTGGAACGCGAATTATTTTGTGTAAATCAATACTTGTTTGTCTATCAATTGGCACCATATATGTTTGCACAACAAAATCAATTACGCTTTTCCAGAATTCTTTGTTGGTTCTCGCACCAACATCATAAAGCAATCCTTTTTCAATTCCATTAATTACTTCAGGCTTATTTTTCATTAGCATATTTAATTTTGCCGAAGGTAATTTTGTAATTCGCGCAATTTCTTTTGAATCTTTTTTAAAGAATTCTTTTATCCCTTTGTTAATTCTTTTTCCCCAAAGGCCATTACCTTTTGGACAAGATAAAGCTTTTTCAAGTTCAAAACCAATATTGTCATAGTACATCCCATACCCAGTTATATAATCAACTAATTCTATCCTTGATTTTTTATTTAGTTTTTGGATTTCTTTTTTTCTTATGTGTAAATGATACCCGGCTTTTCCAGAAAAGTTTACTGCAATTTTTTCTAAATCAAACCCGAAGTCTTCTTCTAAAAAATCAACTAAACGAAAGAGTTGTTGTTTTGATAGTTCTAAACTTTTATCTAAGAACCATTGTTTGTTGTCAATTTCTTCTACTGCGTTTTCTTCCCCAAACGTTTTGTTACAAACCCACACACCATTAGTTTTTTCACACACGGCATTTATTTCATCTGCGTCGAATTCATAAATTAAATCAGATTGTAACCAACCCTTGTTTTGCATTGGTTGTTTATCTGGAAAAGAATAATACGAATTTGAATAAGAAAAAAACAATGGTGTTTTTTCGCATAAGAAACGATTCATCCCATCAACGCCCGAAAATGCGAGATTTCGATTAGCAATTTTTCTTTTGAAAACACCATAACCAAATTCGCGTCGTTCAACATCTGGAACCGAATCGACTTTATGTGTCAAATAGTACTTTTGAAAATGCTTTTTCATAAACGTTGCTTCTTTACTTTCTTCAAACATTTTTTTCCCTCTCTTCTTTTTCTTTTACAGCATTTTTCATCCGATTACTCGCACGCATCTTGCTCACATAATACTGCACAGGATGCTTGAAAACTTTTTCTTCTTTTGAAACAATTATACCATATTCACTAATCTTTTTGTATCCTGGTGCCGACAATTCTTTTTCAAAAACTCGGTTGATGTGATACTGTGCAATATGTGCTTTGAAATCCGGGCTCTTTGAAAACAAAGTTAACATCTCTTGTTTTCTCATTCCGACTTGATACAAAAACGCGGCTAGAACTAGTCTTTCATAATAACCAAGTTTTTTCCCAGCTAATTGTTTTTGATATAACTCTTGCATACTTGGTGGGAAAAGAGCCGGATTAATTTTCCCGGATAGTTTTGCATCAAAGCGCTTGTGTTCTATATGAACTAATTGCGAATCAATACTCTTTGCTATTTTAACTAAGTCTTTTGGAACAGATTCTTTGTCTATCGGTAACGAATCAAATACTTTTTTATATGCTTTTTCAGATAAAAATCTAGCAAAATCATTTAACCCTAAAAAGACGCTTCCTTTTTCTACTCGCTTGTTAACTAATTTTGTTTCATCATCAACAAAAAGTATTTCTAAATAATCAATTAATGCAATTTCGAATTCTTCCCCATCTTCAATCCGAGTATAATCTAATTTAAAATCATTAGCTAATTCAATAGCAATTTCTTTTGGCTTTGCCGAATCGATTATTTCATGAAAAGCTTTTTTTCGAATCATTTCACAAAACTTTTCAATCATTCTTGTTGTTTGCATAACCGACAAGATTAATTTTGCGGTTGGAAAAGCCATTAACTCATTTTCTAACATTTCATTAGTCGGATTCATTGCTTCAAGAGAATACGCTTGTTTTGAATTTGCTCTTGAAATCATTAGAGCCGCTTTTCTTACAATAACTTCGGGAATATCATCTATTGAAATAGTCGAATCTTTTAATTGCATTTTAGCTTTCTCAGTAAAAGGAAATTTTTGAGCAAAAACAAGTATTTCATCCATATTAATTATTTCTAAGAAAAGGATTAAATAATCCTCTATAACACTTAACTCAAACCAGGACAATGAGCATTACAAGATCATGTGTGCTAAGTAAAACTGAATGTTGCTTTCGCCGATATTATATGATATTCTCATTGGAGAATCGCTTCGCAGTTCAATAGTTATTTTTTTACTAGCATCCGCTTCTTTAACAATATTCTGAAAAAAGTTCAGAGAAAACTTTGCAGTAACATCTTTTATTGATTTTACGTCGGAAACTGCTTGTGCTTGTGAATCCATTGTACCTTGTGAACCACGTGCTTCAACAGAAAACTTTTTGTCTTTTACTTTCAAAACAATACTGCTACCAAATAAAGTCGCATCTCTCAACATTTCTTTTAATGAAACTGAACCAATAACTATTTTTGTTTCGTATTCGATCTGTGGAGTTTTTGCTTCGTCTTCATTAATATCAATTAATGGTAATCGAAAACTTCTTTTCAATTCTGACTCGAATTTTACTTTTAGTTCCGCATCGGAAACATCCAACAACATTTTGTCTTTAGGCATTGCTCTTTGAATAATTTTATTTAATTCAACTAAATCTACACCCACAAAATTTGGTTCAACATCATAAACATCAAATAACTTTTTGTCAATAAAATAATCTACTAAAACAACTTGACTAGGATCAATTGCTTTAAAAAAAATCCCTTTATCGGAGAAACGAAAATTCCCTTCAGGAATAAACGCCGAAATTGCTTCGAGCGCAGTTCTGAAAAAATCTACTTTTTTTAGTTCAATCATTTTATCACTATAGAATAAGACGCATTAGAGTATTTAATCTTTTTTCTAGATTTGGCTAAATCTCGTCTTTCAACATAACAAACAGAATTACTGCAACAATAATTATCACAATCGTAGCAATTTCTTTGTATAATTCAACAAATCCAAAACCTTTGATTATCGTCCCGACAAAGATCTGATTCGCAATTGTCAATGGCATAAAAGAACTCACTATTTGCATCATTGGTTCCATAAATTCAAGTGGAAGGATTACTCCACTCAAAAACAACATTGGCACGATCAATAATAACGAAGTTAGCATTGCAGTTGCTTGTGTTCGCGTGATGTTTGCAATAATCAAACCAATGCAAATAAACGAAAGCGCGATTAATAATGTTCCTCCAAACAAATTCAAGAAGTTTCCTGAAAGGTCTACTCCAAAAGCGAGTACTGCAACCGCAAATATGATTGCTGCTTCCACTCCCGCAATAGCTAATTGACCAATAACTTTTCCAAGCAAAAACGTTGCTTTGTTTGTAGGACTTAATTTCATTCTAAGAGAAACATTTTCCATTCGTTCCAAAATAACAATTATTGAAGTTAATAAAATACAAGTTAGAATCAAAACAATTGCCGCAATATTTGCAACAAGAATCCCAAACGGGTTTACCTTGAATAATTTTCTTTCATAAAAACGAACGGGTTGTGCTAACACACTCGGATCCAGTTCACTAAAGGCAACCATTTGTTCCGAGAAAGAAGATAATAAATTTTCTGAAGCAGTTAATTTATTTTCAATATCTGTTTTTGATTGTCGCGAATCACTTATCAATAATCTTACTTCATCAAGCGCGCTTTTGAAAACAACTAATTTTGAATTCATTCCATTCAAGGTACTCGACGAACTTGCAAGCGCACCCGTAATGTTTCCTGATTCTACTTCTAAAGTTGCAAATAAAGTATTTGCTCTACTGATTGTAGTGTTTAATGTTGATTGCTCATCACTTAATTCCAAAAGAACTGTTTGTAAATTAGTCATTACTTGTTTTGAATCAACCATATCACTTCTTACCCCTTGTAGCGACGCAATCCTTCCTGCAAGAACAGTTTTTTCTGGTTCGACTGCGACCGCATGTTCGGCTTGTAATGCAACTATCAACGAATCCATTTGAGTAATACTTGCATCAAGTTGTATCATAACAACACCTAATTGAGATTCATAATTTGACAAACTAGCATTCAGCGTAGTAATCTCCGTTTCCATTTGTTGGAACGATGTTTTGAAAGTCTGTAATTCGCTTAAGAACTGTGCATTTTTTTGTTCAAAAGAAGAAATGCTTTGTTGTTGCCCCTCCAACGCGCTTTCAATTTCGCCAATGTCCAGTTGATTTAATTTTGCTTCTAAACTATTAATCGACTCTTCTGCTTCGACGAGATTTTCTTTGAACTCACTAATTCGTGATAACTCTCCTTCTAAATTACTACCCAGTCCTTGCACTGCCGAAATTATTTCTGCAAGTTTTGTTCTTGTTTTTTCAACAGTCATCCTTTGCAACATTATTTTTGCAAAGTCAATAAAGATTCCTGACGCGAGTAAATTAGAATTGTCATAATGCATGTCAACATTTATCCGCTGGTTTTCTCCGGGCGACTCTAGTTTCAAACCAACCGTAACTTCTTTTCGTTTTAACGCAGCCGTCATCGAATTAACATCATCAAATTCAGTTAAGCGTAAATTGCTTTGACTACCCATCGCTTCAAACAAATTAATGTCATAAGGGAGATTATTTATTACTCCAATATTTACATTACCCATCGAACTAATATCTACTCCAGTAAAAGAACTCCCAAGCAAAAATATTGCTAGAAAAGGATATAGAAAAATTAATAATAACGCAATCTTTTGGCTTTTAACAACCGAGATTTCTTTCCAAATAATGTCGATTAATTTCATTCTATCACCATCTTTTCTCCAGTGATATTTAGAAATACATCTTCTAGATTCGGTTCTTTTGTTGTTGAAGACACAATATTGTATCCGTTACTCATCAACCACTGTGTTATCGCCAATATCTTTTCTAAACTATGCGTTTGTTCGAATGGAATAAAAAACAAATTTTCTTTTGTGACTAAATTGTTTTGGTTTAAGACTTGGCGGATTTTTGTTAGATCCTCATCTTTTACTCCACCCTCAATATCAAGTATCATTACCTTTATCCCGCCGTGTTCTTTTACAAGTTGTTCGGGTTTTCCGACCTTTAATAGTTTACCTTTTTTAAGTAAAGCGATTCTATCACAAAGCGTTTCTGCTTCATCCATATAATGTGTAGTAAGAATAATTGTTTTTCCTGATTGTTTTAATTCATTAATCTTTTCCCAAAACATCTTTCGCATTTTTGGGTCGAGTCCAACAGTAGGTTCGTCTAAAAAAATTATTTCAGGATCGTGCAAGATCGATAACGCAATATTTAGTAAGCGTTGATACCCTCCACTTAAAAAAGAAGCTTTTGTTTTACGAAACTCGGTTAGATTTAACCAATTCAATAAAAAGTCTACGCGTTTATTAATTAATTTACTGTTTAGTCCGTTAATACTTGCAAAAAAATGCATATTTTTTTCTACTGAAAAATCTTTGTAAAAAGCAGTGTCTTGTGGCACTAACGAAACTTTTCTCCTTAGGTCAACTTTTTTTCCATCAAAAAAAACAACTTTTCCTTTTGTTGCACGTTCTAAACCAAGGATTATTTTTGTAACCGTACTCTTCCCGGCACCA
>JABIDZ010000074.1 GCA_018651445.1 Candidatus Iainarchaeum sp.
CACGTGCGATACGCAACAAGCGGAGTAGATGACAAAGCATATGCTCAACCATTTGAACATGTACACGGAAAAAAGAATCGTTGGTTCTCAATTTCGTTTAACGGTAATATTGCAAATTATCCACAATTAAGATTGGATCTTGAAAAAAGCAATTATCATTTAGTAAGAAAAACAGATACAGAAGTTCTTCTCCTATTACTAGCAAAATCTTTGAAAAGCAAAGAAACAATTACAAATGCGTTTAGTGATCTTTCAAAACATTTAGATGGTTCATATAATCTAGCTCTTATTAATGCAGAAGGAACGCTAGTAGCAGCAAGAGACCCACTTGGGATAAAACCGCTTTGTTATGGAGAAAAGAATGGCGAATTTGCTTTTGCTTCGGAGAGTGTTGCATTACAAGCACTTGGTTTTCACGATGTAAAAGACTTGGAACCAGGAAAGATTTTAATCCACAAAAAAGGAGAACTAAAAATAGAAGAATTCGCTAAATGCGAAAAAAAAGCGCATTGTTTTTTTGAGTGGGTGTATTTTGCTCACGCAGCATCAAAAATGGAAGGAAAAATTGTTTACGAAGTTCGCAATAACTTGGGTCGTGAACTAGCAAAACTAGAAACTGAGAACCTAGCCGATGATTGCGTAGTTATTCCTGTACCCGATTCAAGCACACCTAGCGCAAATGGTTTTGCAGAAGCACTACGCTTGCCTCTAAGAGAAGGACTAATCAGAAATCGTTATGTAGGAAGAACATTTATCGAATCAAAGGATCGTGCAGAAAGAGTTCGCTCAAAATTCACAGTTATAACCGATATCTTCAAAGACAAAAAAGTGTTTTTAGTAGAAGATAGCATCGTGCGAGGAACCACGTTAAAGAACTTAGTTAAATTCATTAAAGAACATGGTAAACCAAAAGAAATTCATGTTCGAGTATCTTCGCCACCAATTCTTTGGCCGTGTTTCTATGGAATAGATATGTCTACTAGACGCGAACTAGTCGCAGTAAACAAAACAGAAAGCGAAATAGCAAAAGAACTTAATGTGGACACAGTAAAATACCAGTCGATTAAAGGTTTAGTGAAAGCACTAGGTCTACCAAAAAACGATTTGTGTTTAGCTTGTGTGAATGGAAAATATCCTACTAAAACTGGTGAAGAGCGAAAGAATGAGTAATTAATTATGTACTCTATTTGACATGAGTTGTTGAAATTTTACATTTGTTTCTTGATTAATTACTTGGCGTGTTTGAATAAAATCATGTACAATTATCCTTGCGTTTTCTTTAGTTACACCCAGATTATTTTGAACTGATGCTAAAACTTGTTCGGCAGTTCCTGCTCTTGCAGCAGTAACCGGGATGGTTTTTAATAATACGCGTTTAACATACGGCGACCTAAGTTGTAATTGGCTTAAATCAAGTCCTTCAACAAGTATATCTGCAGCCAACTCGTCAACGCGAGTTGTTTGTTCAGCTAAAAGAGGTTCGATGTGATTCGTTCTTCGACGGCGTGGTTGCATAATTGAGCTTACCAATGCATGTACTTGTTCGATAGCAAGTTTTGAGGTTCCGGCTTTAAATAATCCCGTTTGTTTTGCGCCTATCATTTCTTTGTATTCATTTTCTGCGGATTTTGCAAGTTGTCTTAATAGTCTATCACTAGTTTGAACAAAATCGCCTGCACCTTCTTCACCTAATAATTTTTGCATATCTTTATCTCTTTTTAATCGAACATTATTTTCATTAGTACCTTCTGCCGCTATTTGTGCCTGTAATACTTTTTCGCGTTTTTTCGGATCGCGCACACCCATAGAATTTAAGGTTAGGTTGGTTAACCAAATCGTAGTTTCGCGTATTTCTGCGCGTACTGAACGTATAGTTTTTTCAAGCGCAATGGTGGGTGATTCTGATTCGATCCTTGCACGTTTAAATCGATTCTGGCCAATGTTTACGCCTGCTTTTTTCAAAGATAATTCAAGATGATCTACTGAATTCATGAAAACGCCTCGTTTAGCTTTTCTTTTGAGTTTCATCCCACGAAACGCATTTAATGGATTTAACCTTGAAGGCTTTTTCTGCCCGGCTCCAATCGTATACGTCTTTTTTGCAGTAGTATGTATGGTTCTATTTGGCATATAGGATAAACAATTCACTGCTTTAAATTCTTTTCCAAAGAAAAGGTTTATTTATCTCTTTTTCTTATTAGTATCATGAAAACTAGACAAAAAGATTTTTTCTCAAGCGAAAAAGGTTTGATGTTATTTGTAATAGCCGAAATAATGCTAGTAGCATTCATCGGCTACAAAATCTATCAGCTCCTAGGTATAACGTACACCGATACTGCAGTTCTCTTTTTCCAAAAACCGTTTAGCTTTGGAATAATAACCGAACTAGTTCTAGCGCTAATAATCTTTGTAATAATGTATTTTGGTGTTGCTTTACGCGATAAAAAAATCATGAAGGTTCACGACAACCTATTAAAAACAATCTTTGGTACAGCTAAACAAAAAACGCTAGGAATGGACCGAGAAGTAATAAGCGTGTTTTTATTTGAATTTGTTTTTGCAATTTTTCTAGCAGCTTCAATCTATATTTATCTTGATCCAGATGTAAACATAGTTCCGTGGCCATACAATTACATAGCGTTCTTTGCTTTCTTAGCATTTGGAATATATATTTTTGCTCAAACAAAAGCGTTTCGAGAAATCGTGTACGGGGATTCAATTGCAAAGAAAAAAATTCTTCCAGCACATAGATTGTTTCCAACTAGAAGACTAACAAATAAATCAACGGGTTCAATTAGAATTAAACACAAAAAACATTCTTTTACAAAGCGAAAGAAAGTAACTAAAAAAGTGAAGAAGAAATGAGATCAAAACACACTACTCCAGACCCACAAGAATTGCCAATGAACACGTTAAAGCGAAGCATATCTCTCAAACAAGCAATTATCTACGGAGTAGGAATTATTCTTGGAGCAGGTATCTATGCATTAATAGGAGAAGCAGCAGGGATAGCTAGTTACAATGTATGGTTAGCATTCGTAGTAGCTGCAATCATAGCGTCGTTCACTGCGCTCTCGTACGCAGAACTCTCAGCAATTTTTCCAAAGAGTGCAGCCGAATTCGTGTATGTACAAGAAACAACTAAATCAAAGTCATGGGCATTTTTTGTTGGTTATCTAACAATAGTAACCGGAGTAATAAGTGTTGCAGCAGTTGCACTTGGTTTTGCGTCGTACTTCAAATTCTTTTTTCCAATTAATCCAATTATAATTGCAGTAGCAGTAATCGCAATTCTTTCTCTAATAAACTTTCGCGGGATTGAGGAGAGTGCAAAACTAAATACGATTTTCACGTTAATAGAAGCAGCAGGACTTGTTTTCATAATTATTATAGGCGCCTCGTTCTTAGGTTCAGCACCGCTATTAGTAATCCCAATTGAGGGCGCTCTTTCTAGCGCTTTTTTAGGTCCAATTTTTGGTGCAGCTGCGTTAATCTTTTTTGCTTACCTTGGTTTTGAAGACATCGCAAACATTGCAGAAGAAACAAAAGAACCTAAAAAAACAATTCCAAAAGCTCTAATAGTTTCTCTAATAGTTACTACAATAATTTATGTGCTAGTAGCAATGGTTGCAGTGAGCGTTGTTTCGCCAGCGTTACTTGCAGAATCGTCTTCATCAGTTATACAAACTGAGGGGCCACTAGCGCTAGTAGCGTCAACCGCTCTAAACAATCCAATGGGTGGATTAATTTTTACTTTCATAGCGCTTTTTGCAACAGCTAACACAATCCTAGTACTCTTGATAGTGTCTTCAAGAATGATGTATGGTATGGCGCGAGCTGGTTCGCTACCAAAACAAATCGCAAAGATTCATAAGAAAACACAAACGCCAGTTCTTGCAGTTGCATTAGTAGGAATAATTTCTATTCTATTTACGCTAAACGGTTCGATTGGGGACGTAGCCAACCTAACAAACCTAGGTGTTTTCCTAATATTTTTTGCAGTAAATATTGCGCTGTTAATTCATCGTTACAAAAACAGAAAAGTTAAAACAAAACTTTCTGGTTTTAAAGTACCATTAAACATTGCGTGGGTTCCGATCTTACCGTTGCTTGGAACAATCTTTTGCATGGCAATGTTTCTAACTCAATTCTGGAATCCAATTAACATCCTAGGTTTACAAATACCGATTATAATAGTAGGCCTAATAGTTTTCTTCACGTCGTTCCCAGTGTTCTGGTTATTTAACAAAAACAAAAAAGCGTTTGACAAAGAGTTCTAGATTATTGCCTGCGTTTTTTACCACGTACTTTGCTTCCGGTTTTTGCTAATTGAAGTCGGCTTCTGATTGGAAGAAGTTTTTGTAGTTGAATTCTTCGTGCTTCGGGCGGTAACAAACTAATTTCGGTAGTAAGTTTCTTCAAAGCAGTTTTTATGGAGTGTGTTGTTAACGAATTTATTTGAGTCATATCGACGGTTTTTAAAGAATCAATAAATCTATTTAAATTTGTTGCTGTTAAACGCAGTCTTATTTTATCAGCTTCGGTATATCTGTCCCGAACACTCCTTTCCCAAGCTTTGCGTGCGCGTGTTTGTAATCGCTTGGTTTCAAGTAATTGGTTACTATGTGCCATACCAATACTCTTATTCCAAACTATTTAAACTTTGCTACCAACTAACTGTGAAAAAACCAGCTACTGCTTTGTCTTCTCCGCCACCTAAACTGCGTCCTTGTAATCCAATCTTGGTATTAGCGCCTATAGGGTATGCAACTGAAACGTAAACATTTACGTTTTTTCCTTTTGGAAAATTCATTCCTGCGCTAGTAGATAATTTGCCTAAGTTAATACCGGCTTTTTCAAGTAGTCTATGTAAGTTATTGGCTCCAATAGAAAAAGTTTTTTGTTTTGTTAAACAATTTGGTTCTAAGAGTGATGCGTCTGCGCTAATTCCGCGATCCCCAATTTGTTGTTTAATAGTATACCTGCTTCCTTTTCCTGTTCGTTTATGAACTTCAGCGCTTGTTTTGCCTCCGTTAGTAGCAAGTATTAATCCAAAATCACTATCTGTCAACCTATCGCCTTTTCCTAGTTGGGGTGTTCGAAGTCCGAGTGATAACAATGTTTTTGCAGTTAATTTGATATCTTTTGCAACACTTAACTTTACATAATTTGGTTTTGCATTTCGTGGCAGAGTTTGTTCTATTTGAAAAACTGTTCCAAATGCGAGTCGTTTACTTGCGCGAACTTTTGTAAATCCTTTGTTCCCGCTAGTCCGGCTTTGATGATAAACTCCTGCTTGATTACGTTTTACTTTTGTGAGGGTTGCAGGACTTTTTGGCGGCCCAACCGGCACAGCTCGCACAAGTTGTGGTAATAATAATGCAGCAACACCCAAAGCGATTGCTTTTGTTGATAGTTTTAAAATCTTTTTTCGAACAGAGGGTCTTGCAGGTTTAGTTGATTGACGAGTTTTTCTAACAGCTTTTTTGCCGGTGCTCTTTCGAGTAGTTCTTGAAGTAGGTATTCTTCTTGGCATAATAACTATATTTGTTGAACTTAATAAAAAGCTTTTGTTATTATCGTAGTCTTCGTTCAGTTGATAAAACAAATCTATTAAGTGTGGATAACTTTCGCCATGCGGCGTGGGTTAGTGCTTCAACAGGATTATCGCTAAATCTGGTGCTGCCAGGAAATACTTCAAAAGTTTCAAAATACTTTTTCCCGTGTTTTGCAAAGGCATGAACTGCGTTATTATGTTTTTTGATTCGCTTTTTTAATTCACGAAAACGTTGTTCTCTTTCTTTTTGTGGGATTCGGGGGTCGTCTAGTGCGATGTTAAGATTAATTGTTTCACGTTCTAGTGAAGTAGAACGTTCGTAAAGTGTATTTGCAATTGTGCGTAGTTGAGTTGCTTTTCTTTTTTGATTATCTTGAGCTAGCTTTTTTAATTTGGTTGTAAAAAACTTTTCGGGCCTTTCTTCTTTTAAGAAATCGAGTTTTATTTTTCTAGGCATAAAAAAGTATTATCTATTCTAATTAAATTCTTTGCTAATTTCAAATAATCAAGTACAACGCAATAGCGAGTATGTCATACAATAAGTGCCCTAAGTAATTCTGTAACAGTGACTTGTTTCGCTTAAACCAATAAGCTAGTATTAATCCTAAAAAGAATACCCCGATCATTTCGGCTATAGAACCATAACCTGCGTGTAACGCAGTGAACACGAGAGTGGATAATATCATTCCAACGCGTGGAACCAAAAAACTCCTAAAAAATAATTCTTCTACAAATAATCCAACAACGATTATCCCGATAAACAATAAAGCGTTCGAAGTAAATTCTTCGGTAATAATCCCTTCTACTTTATCTAAGTCATTTATCGCAACGCCACTCCCTTCTTCTACAAGGGTTATTCCGCCAGCAATGATAACAAAGCCAAATAGCAATGCGCCAAAAAGTGCGAGTGAACCAAGCAACTCTTTTTTATGGCCCTGATATTTTGGAAACAACTTTATCCTAATCTCAAGCCAAGTTTGTTCTTTTATTACGCGCAAATAAAATAGCGGGGCTAATAGCAAAAACAAGAATAGTATCAAAGCGTACATGCTAGTATTATGTAATACTACATTAAAAATAGTTTTCTATTAAAAAAAGTTTGATGAAAAAGAAAACTATTCTTTCTTTTCCATGTAACCGCATTTTCCACAAGCGTATCGATCTTTATGGTCGGCCATAAAGACACCAGCACCACATTTAGGACAAAACTTTCTTTTTCGTTCAGCTTTGTCTCCGCTTATTTCGTAATAATTTGATTTTTTTGTTTGTTCTTTTTTTCTTTCTTCAGCCATTCATCTCACCAATAAATTTACTCTTTCTTTTCTTCCTTTTTAGGTTCTTCTGCTTTTTCTTCAGCTGCAGTTTCTTCTTTCTTTTCTGCTACTGGTTCTTCTGTTTTCTCTTCAGGTTTAGCTTCTTCAACTTTTGTTTCTTCTTTAGCTGGTTCTGCAATTGCTTCTTCTTTTGGAGCTGCATCTTTAGGTGCACTTTCAGCCGGAGCTTCAGTTGCTTCTCCTTCTTTTGCTTTTCCAAAGTTTCTTGTAATAACATATTTCTCTTCTGTTTTCTTCATTGTTTCTTCGTCGTCATATGCCATTGCGTAAATAGTTTTTGTTGTTGTTCCAAATGAAGTGTCAATTTTTCTTACAACGATTTGTTCTTTTGGAATATTTAGTTGTGCAGACAAATTTTCTCTCATTTCTACTCGAGAAGGAATTATCTTTTCTTCGTCTATTGCAACAATATTGCTTCGTTTCAATGCTTCGTTTCTTGTGTTTTGCGTTATTTTTAATTTCATATTACTCACCTTTATCTACTTAATCTTAATGCGAATTTTCCTTTTCGCGTAATGTTCATTTTTTTAGCGATTTCTGATTGTTCTGGATCGGTAATAACAACGTATCCTCTCCAAAAAGTTGTGAAAGTTGTTCCGTTACAATTTGGACAATTATCTCCTTCTTCAACTAAAAATCTACATTCTCTACAAGCTTTTTCTTTCAACATATAATCACTGTGCTTCTTTTTTTACTGATTTAACTTCTCTTTTTTTTACTCTTGCTTCTTTTTCTACTGCTTTAGCATCTATTCCTGCCCAATCAACTTTTCCAAGGAATGGTTGTCTCATTGTCAAACCAACTTTGGAATTTGATGTTTCTCCTTTCATTGAAATAGTTACTACGCGTGCCATTACATTGTCTTCTGGAATAATCTTTTTCTCAGTTTTCTTTCCAACAAAACCGGGTAATTTAGCGTCGTAATTAATAAAATCGTCCATTATTTGACTCACGTGAATCAGACCTTCAATAGGTCCTACCCTTACAAAAGCACCAAATTCTGTTGCTTCAGTGATAGTTCCTCTCACAATCTCGTGCATTAGTGGCTTATATGTTAACATTTCGATTTCAGCTTCATAATATGCTGCGCCGTCACCAGGAATTATATGGCCTTCGCCAATGTCTCCAATTCCAGTCACAGCCACGATTACGCCATATCCTTGATCTATTCGACCTTCATAATCTTCTTTGCAAATATCCAGTAAAGATGATTTTACCTTTGCTCCTAACTTTTTAGGAGGAACCCTAACTTTGTCATTTATCTGTGTTTTGTAAAACATATGCTCACCACCAAAATATTCTCTTCAAATAAACTTATAAACCCAATTTAGCCTTTTCAAAAAGCCTTTCTAACCATTTATCTCGCTAAAATCGACAAAAGTAAGCTTTCTAATATAGATACTTTTCCCTCCAAAGCTTTTTATTCTTTGTCTTAGCTCTTTGTCGTTTGTTGCTATTACGTATTCCTTACTTTTTTCAACCAATTCATCGTCGACTTTGCTCATTTGGCTCTTAATTCCTTCGACTTTATTATTTGCCAATATCTTGCTAACAATCGCGTATTCGTTCTTAATTTTTTTATTTTTTGACAAGCCTTCGAGTTCGTCAATCGTTCCTGATAAAACAAATATCTTTGCATTCATGTTTACGTTAATTTCTTCGATTCCGTGTATTTTGTATCGAACCATTGTTAAAAGAAAATTTGTATCAAGAATAACTTTTTTTTCGTTAACTATCTTACCAACTCACATTATTTCGCCGTAAGCAATCAATCGCCATTGATTGTTAATGTTTTTACTAATAGCAATTTTTTCACTTTTTTCTACAACTTCTGGATTTTTTAATTTTAAAGTAAGTTTGTCTTTCTCAATTTTTCCAACAAAACCAATATTAGTATTTGTTCCAATTGTTAAAACAAGCGGATCGTTTACTTTTACATCCAAGTCTTTTTTGTCAAAGTGAACCATTCGTTCAAAGAAATGCATACCAATTTTTATTTCGTTTACTGGTTCTGATAGCGAACCAGGTTTAGCAATTATTTTTCCACGTAACTGATCGTTTTGTGCAGTGCTAGGATCAAGTGTAGTTCCAATTGCAATTAGTCCTCCAGGAGTTGCTTGTGTAATTGCACCAGCATTTGTTGAGAGCGAAACAACTTTTGTTTTTGTCTTTGTTTCAAAACCAGGACAAATTTCAATCTCGTCTCCAATTTTAACTGCACCTTGTGAAATACTTCCTCCAAGAACTGCGCCGTGTAACTCTTTTATTTTGGTTCCGGGTTTGTTAATATCAAAACTTCTTGCAACAAACATTTTCAATGGTTTTGTAAGATCGTTTTTAGGAGTAACAATTGTAGTTTCAATAGCTTCAATTAACAAATCAATGTTTGCTCCAAAATTAGCCGATGTTGGGATTATTGGTGATTTATCATAACCAAATTCTTTCAAAAACTTTTCAATTTTTTTATAATTTTCAATTACTTTTTCTCTTGGAACCAAATCAATTTTGTTTTGTGCGATAACAATGTTTTCTACACCTGCAAATTTTAATGCCATTAAATGTTCTATAGTTCTTGGTTGTGGACAAACTTCATTTGCGGCTACAACTAGTACTGCTCCGTTCATCAAAGCTGCGCCAGAAAGCATAGTAGTCATTAAAGTTTCGTGGCCAGGTGCATCAACAAAACTAACGACTCTTTTAGAAATAACACTACCTTCTTTGTCATTATTTGCGTAAATTTCGCCAGCAGCTGTTTTGATTTTGTACAAAGTAGCGTCTGCGTAACCAAGTCTAATAGAAATTCCTCTTTTAAGTTCTTCACTATGTGTGTCAGTCCAAGTGCCAGTCAGCGCTTTTGTAAGGCTAGT
The DNA here is from genome assembly GCA_018651445.1 of Candidatus Iainarchaeum sp. GTDB lineage: Archaea > Iainarchaeota > Iainarchaeia > Iainarchaeales > JAAZKV01 > JABIDZ01. The sequence goes on from JABIDZ010000074.1 coordinate 9,759, forward strand.
CTTACCGTGATCTACGTGACCAATCATACCAATATTAACTTCGGGTTGTTGTATTTCGACAGTTCCGTTTGTCGGGCCCGGGGCAGTATTTTCGCTCTTGCTTGGTACAGCTTTTGTTTTTACTTTTGTTGTCATCTTTTTCACCTATTAATTATAAATAACTGAATAGGAAGCAATTATATGTCTTGCTTCCAAATCAATTAATTATTTTTTTCGAATGCTAGTGTCTACTCTTTTTTGTTGGAGCATCCGGCATGTCAGCGCTTCCTACGTTTTCAAGACTCGCTTTCACTGCACGTTCTTTTGCACTCATCTCTTCTGTTGGAGCTGCCTCTGTTTTTACACCAAGAATGTCTTCGATTTTCTTTGCACCGTCTTTCACAATTTTGAGATTAACTTGTGCAATTTCTTGACTTATGGTTCCTCCGCGAACAGAGATTCTTTTTCTCTCTCCTTTTCTTTTTGGTTTGAAGCCAAGACCTTTAGCAGTAAAGATTCTTCTTCTAGCACTTCCTTGCACAGATTTGTGTATAGGAAACCCTTGTTTATCACTGCCTCCAGTGATTACTGCTTCAAAGCCAGTCAAACCGATTGCATCTAACTCAACTGTTTCGCCAACTTTTTTGCCGACAAATAAGTCTTCGTCTGATGCGGTACTGTATGCCTTTCCAGACTTTGTACTTACAACGAATTTCATTCTATTACCTCCGTAATCATAAATGATCTTTTTTTAGATCAGTTAAGTTCTCCTTTTTGTGTTGCTTTTATTTTCGCGAGCAATTCTTTTTCTTCGCTAGAAAATTCATCTAAATATTTTTCTAGATTACAATATTGTTTGGGTGGGATACAAGAAAATAATTTTTCTCCTTCGAACAAATTTTTTCCAATTGATCCTTCGCCAATACTAATTGCTACTTCGTCTCCTTTTTTAACTTCTTTAACACTTTTTCCTTCGTTTTGTATTCCGCCAACTTTTCCAATAACTTCGCCTTTCGCGTTCATTATTCTCCAGCCTTCTTTTAGCATTCCCTCGACAACTTTCACACCAATAATTGCGGGTTTGTTATTTCGAAATGCTTTTCCTTTTAAAAATTCTAGTTCAACTGGCCAAACAAGACAAGCCATATCTTCGTCTTTAGCAGCTTTTTTACTTTTTGTAACCCATTCGTTATAATCTTCAATTATTTTGTAGATTACTCGATCATTAAATATTCGCACGTCTCGCAAGTTAGCTTCTTTTTCGGCTTCAATATCGATTGAAACATTAAATCCAATTACACAACCATATAATGGTTCTTCACAAAGCATTGCTGCTGCTTCCATAACATCTTTTCGAGTAACATTTCCAATATCTGCTTTTCGAACTGGAACACCTTCTTTCTTAAATAATTCAACGAGTGCTTCAAGAGAACCAATCGCATCGGCTTTTACAAGAATTCCTTTTTGTTCTGAGGTAAAAGTACTTTCATTTATTTCTTCTTTGAGTTTTTCAACATCTTCTTCGCTTTTAACAATAGTCATTGTAGAACCAACTAAAACATCGTCAAGACCCGGTGCAGAAATTTTTACTCCTGCGGCTGCAGAAACTTTTTTCACACTAGAAAATCTTTCTTTTGTATCCATCATTTCTTGCAATGGTTTAGGTTGTAACAATGCACGAACCTTAGTTCGAATAATTCCGTTTTTTCCAATTACTGCAATCTCATCATTAACTTCAATAATTCCTTGGTAGAGTATAACGTCAATTGTTTTTCCTAGTCCTTTTTCTTCTTTTGCTTCAAGTACAGCGCCTTTTGCAGTTTCGGTTCCACTAATTTCTAAGTCTTTTTCAAGATACTTTTGAGACAAACCGGATAAGAGTGTAAGTAATTCTGGCAAACCTTCTTTTGTTTGTGCACTACATGGAACAATAGGAATTTCTTTTCCAAATTCACATCGATCAAATCGTTCACTCCCAAAACCGTGTTCAAAAATCTTCCCAACAAGAACATATAGTTTCTCATCTAATTCTTTTTTCACGTCTTCGCTTTGTTTTGCTAAGTTTTCAAGAAAACTTCCTTCTTTTGAATCATAGAACGGAACCAAATCGATTTTGTTCATTGCAATAATGAACGGAACTTTATTCACTTTCAAGATTTCTATCGCTTCAATAGTTTGTGGTTGTAATCCTTGCATAACATCGACAACCAAAATAGCCAGGTCGGCAATGCTTCCTCCGCGTTTACGCAAATTAGTAAATGCTTCGTGTCCGGGAGTGTCAATTACAAGTAAACCTGGTATCTTTAAATCAAAACCAAATTTTTCAATAAGTTTGCCTGCAATTTTTGTTACGGCATCAAGAGGAATCTCGGTTGCTCCAATATGTTGTGTAATTTTTCCTGCTTCTCGTGACGCAACTTTTGAAGCACGAATGGCATCCAATAACGAAGTCTTTCCGTGGTCTACGTGACCTAAAACCGTGATTATTGGTTGCCGAATCATTTTATTCGTTCTCCTGATCCTTTTTGATTTCTTCTTTTTCTTCGAAATATTCGGCTTCAGAACTTTTTCCTTCGTTTTCAACGTGATCGTATTTTCCTTGTTCTGAATTACAATATAACCAATTGAAATTCATTTTATCGTATTCGAATAATTCTTCGTCTTTGAAAAATCTTTTTAATTCGTCTTCTGCAGCATCTTCTGTTTCTGAAGCGTGTACAATATTTGTTTGTACGCTCATTGCGTAGTCTCCTCGAATAGTTCCGATATCTGCGTCACGTGCATTTGTTGAACCAACTAGTTTGCGAACAACTGCAACTGCGTCTTTTCCTTCAAGGGCTAGTAACACACAAGGAATACTAGACATGTATTCTAATAATTCTTCATAGAATGGTTTGTCTTGTAAATGGACATAATGGTCCTTTAATTGGTATACTTTTAATAAATCCATTTTCAATCCAATTAATTTCAATCCTTTTTTTTCAAACCGAGTAATTACGTCCCCGATCAGACACCGATTTATTCCATCAGGTTTTACTATAACCAAAGTTCTTCTCATTTTGCTCACCAATTCCTTTTTTTAAAAATAAATTCAAAAGGGCGAAAGGCCCTATTGAAAAAATTATTTCTTTTCCTCTTTTTTTTGTTTTTCGTGTTCTTTTGCAGCTAACATTGTTTTTTTCAATTTGTTATGTGCATTAGTCCACTTTGTTTTAACGGGTTTTCTTTTTAGCATTATCATATTTTTTTCGCATTTATTTGAACAAAAATAATATGTGCTACCGTCTTTTTTTGCGTAAACTTTTCCACCACCTGTAGGTAGTTCTTGTTCACAAAAATTACATTTCACCATTGTTCCACCTCGTTATCAAAGCAATTACGCTCTAATCTCCTTTGCTTCACGTTCAGTGTCTAGTAAAATTATTACGTCTCCTTTTCGAATACTTCCAAGAGTGTTTCGTCTTTTTACACGACCTTTTTCAGGACCGTCTAGTATTCTACAAAGGATTTGTGTTATTTCACCGTGTACACCAGTTGTTTTTACTACTTCAACAACTTCTGCTGGAGTTCCTTTTCCATCACCCATAAGCAATCACCTATTTGGTTAACTCCGCAAGTTTTGCGCCTAGATCTTTTATGTCTGCTTCAACAGGGCTTTCAACAATTGCAATTGCGCTTGTTGCCATTCTCAGACCAGCTTTTTCTCCAAGATCTTTTCGTGTAGCAATATAACTACATGGAACACTTTTTTCTCCACAAAGTAGGGGGATGTGCATTACTAGTTCTGCAGGGGAAACGTCTTCCGCTACAACAACCATTTTTGCTGTTCCGCGTTCTATAGCTTTTGTTACTTCGTTTAGACCAGCTTTTATTTTTCCTTTAGCTGATTTTTCTACTATTTCTACAGTCCTATTTTTTAATTCGGCTGTAAGTTCTATTTTTACATATGACATTCTAACTAACCTCCGTGTCATTTGTCCTTTTGGGACATCTACGTCATTGGCATATATAATAAGCCTCTAACTGATTATTTTCTCGTTGAAAAGCTTTTTAAAGATGCTTGTTATGTATAAGAATACGATTAATCTGGTTAAGGATGAGTAAAAATACACTTAACTTTCCCCTCTTCAACTTTCTCAATATTCACATATCCGATGCCTTCTAAGCGTACAACGCCTGTAGCCATGCTCATTTCTTGACTAGTAAAACCAACTAGCGTGCTTCCATCACTCATAAGTACTTCAACATCAATTCCA
>JABIDZ010000068.1 GCA_018651445.1 Candidatus Iainarchaeum sp.
GAAAAACCCCATTTGTGTTTCTTGCATTTTTTGATAATTGTTTCAGGTTTAGATAGAGCATCTACGCTGTAACGCGAATGTAAGTGTAAATCAAATAACATAATAATCTATAGAAAAGAGAACTATTTAAAGGAATTCCAACAACAAAATAATCAATGAATATAACAAAAATACGCAAAGATTTTCCGATTCTTACTAGAAAAGTTAATGGAAAAAAACTTGTATACCTCGATAATGCCGCTACCTCGCTAACACCTAACCAGGTTGTTACCGCAGAAAGATGCTATTATGAAAATTCTTGCGCAAATATCCATAGAGGAGTACACAACTTAAGCGAAGAAGCTTCTATTGTTTATGAAGAAGCACACGCATGCACAGAGAAATTTGTTGGTGCTAAGAAAGGCGAAGTTATTTTTACACAAAACGCTACTGCTGCACTTAACACCGTATCTTATTCTTTGAAGAACAGTAACATGCTAAAAAAAGGAGACAAAGTAGTAACTACACTACTTGAACACCACAGCAATTATTTGCCTTGGAAGCATTTAGAAAAAATGGGCATAAAAGTTGAGGTTGTTGGTCTTGATGCAAACTTTGAAATTGATTATAACGAACTTGAAAAGAAGAGCAAGGGTGCCAAGGTAGTTAGTGTTAGCGGTGCGAGTAATACAGTTGCAAGCATAACTGATCTAAAAAAAGTTGAGGCAATTGTTCATGAAAACGACGCACTTCTTTGTGTTGATGCTGCTCAATTAGTACCACACACCCCAATTAATTTTAAAAAAATAAATGCAGATTTTTTGGCGTTCTCTGCACATAAGATGCTTGGACCAACTGGAATTGGTTGCTTGGTTGGAAAACGCGAACTACTAGAAAAAATGGAACCATTTATGCTTGGAGGCGGAGTAGTTCGAGAAGTATCTTTAGCAAAATCTGCTTGGGACGATTTACCATACAAATTTGAAGCAGGGACACCGGATATTGCTGGAGCATATGGTTTGAAAGCAGCCATTGACTACATTAACAAACTTGGTTTTGATAATATTGAGACGCAAGGAAAAACATTAACGCAGTTGTGTTTAAAAGAAATCGAAGGAATCCCTGGAGTAAAAGTGTTTGGACCAGAGACTGGAAGCACACGAGGGAGCATTGTGTTATTTGATACTAAACTTAATTGTCACGACCTTGGAATTTTGTTAAATGAAGAAGGGATTGCTATTCGAAGTGGAATGCATTGTGCAGAACCATTAGTTAGTACTCTAAACAAAGATGGCTTGGCAAGAGCAAGTTTTTATTTTTACAATACAAAAGAAGAAGTACTTTTTTTCACAAAGAAATTGAAAGAAACTCTCAAACAAGTTTAGTTTTAATTAAAACTAACAATTTGCTTTTGAAATGCAATGAAATTGAACATCGTGGTTGAATTCGATCACTTCTTTTACAAATGCTTTTAGATATTGTTTTGGTCCGACTCGGCAAAAACAATGTAATTTGTTTTCAAAAGAAAAATCAATTAAAATTGTTATTCCAAAAACAGAGAGTGGTGGTACAAATCCTTGTTTGTAACCAGTCACTTGTGTTGATTCCTCATCATCAAGTTCAATTAGTTCGTCTTCGCCAACAATCTTCTTTACTTTGTTAACACTCAGCTCAGAATTGTATGGAATAATAACCATAAACGGTTTGTTGTTTGGCGTGTTGAAAACACCGACGTTAACACACATTCGCGGAGGGAAACGTTTTTTTGCAATTAGTGAATCCATTGATTCTTCAGTAGGTAGCGAAATCAATTCTGATTCCAATTTATTTTTTTCAATAAAATCCTCTATCATACAATAAAGGAAAACGAAAAGAAATAAAAAGGTAAACCCTAGTCGCGGGCTTATTTTTTCTTAGAAGATTTTTTCTTAGCTTTCTTTGCTTTTGGTTTAACATCTTTCTTTGGTTCCGCTGGAGCCGCTGATTTTGGTTTTGCACGAGCCGCAACGATAACAATCAATGCTAAAATGATTATCAGTAATAGAATTCCTGCTGCGGGTGCCACAAATTGTGTAAAATCTGCAGTAATCGGAAGTAATTCTTGCTCCACTTCTTGTTTTACGAAGTCAATTCTTTGCTTCTTGTGGAACTCTCCAACCGAAGTAATTATGTTAACATTAACATCTTTTGGTTCTGTTGGAACATCGCGTTCTTCAAACACAACAGTCATTGCTACAATCATTTTTTCTTCTGGAGAAAGGAATTTTCCTTCTTCGAATTCGAAGTACGCGTTGTAATCATCAACACGCATTTCTAGAACATTGAAACCAATGTTTGAGTCATTAAAGATCTCAAATTCTACTTTGAATTCTTTTCTAGTAAGAATTGTTTCTTGCGAAACTTTGTTGTTAACATTTAAATCAACACTTAATACTTCTCCACAATTTCCACCAATTACATTTAAGTTGTAATCAATTGTTTGTGATACATCTTCTTGGTTTACAATATTTATTATCGAAGTTACTACACCGTTAGTTCCTGCAGGAGGAGAGAAGTAAACGAAAACTATTTTTTCTTCTCCTTCTTTTATGGTAACTTCGTCTTCACTAAAAGACACCCATTCTGGAGCTTCTTTTGAAAGATTAATTATTTGATCAAATTGTCCGTTGTTTTTTAGAGTTAGTTCTGCGATTTCTCCAGAACAACAATTAACATCTAGGTTCTTTATTTCTTGAACTGGTTCAAAAGCATAACACACTTCAGTTGATAGAACAGTTACTGGTAATGAACGTTGTATAGTCACGTTGTCAGAAATTGCTTTTACGGTGTAATTATCTTGTAATGTTTGTGGAACAGTTAAATTCATTGTGATTTCTTCTGCTTCGCCCGTATTCAAAGTGAAAGTGGATTTTTCAAGTGCAATCCAATCAGCATTTGTTTCAAGTGAATAGTTCTGTGTTTTTGTTCCATTATTTGTTATAGTAATTGTTTCAGTTGTTACTTTTCCACGACAAACAGATAAGCTTGGTGCTACAAGGTTTGTTCCGTAACAATCTTCGAACTCTAAATTATAATCAATTGCTTCTTGGTTGTAACCCGAATTTGTTGTTACGCTAACAATCACATTTTCTACTTCTGTTTTATTATAAGGTAAAATGATTTCTTCTTCTGTATTAGCTGTAACGGTTATTTGTTGTGATTCAGTTGTAATGCCTGTAACAGATAGAGTCATTGTAGAATCTTTTGTTCCAAGATTTGTAATCAAAACTTTTTCTTCGTTAGCACCGATACAATTTATTGTTTGGGTAGAAACTCGTTCTACTTTATGTGCGTAACAATCTTGTATATCTAGTTCTGCTGAAGCAGAGTATTCTTTTCCGTATACTCCTGAAGTTATTGTTAAACCAATGAAACCTGTTAATGGTTCTGTTTGAGCAACCATTAATGTTATTTGTGCGGTTTCGTTACTTGCTAACTCAATTGTGTTTGTACTTAGCGAAATTGCTTCAGGAGCATTAAGTGCTAGCGTAAAAACATCATTTTTATCTGAAAGATTTTTTACATTAAACGTAAATTCTTTTGCACTTTCCGAACAAGTTGTTAACGTACTTGGAAACGTATTTGTTACCGACGCAAAATCGCTTACTGCAAAAGACAAGTTTGTATTTTCAGCAGCATTTGTTCTTGTGTTAGATAATCCTAAAGTAAATGGATAAGTTGTAGCATCAGCAGTACATGCACTATCAACTACAAGTGTTGTGTTTAGTTCTTCATTTGGAGTTAAAACAAATTTTGTTCTTGGATAAGTAACCCAAGAATCTACTAACCCTGATTGGTTCAAAACAAATTCGTCAGTGAATTCACCAGTGTTTTTTACATAAATATTGTAAGTGTTTGCTTCACATGCTTTTGATTCGTTGCTTGTTGGTGTAACCGCGTAATTAAATGTGTGGCATTGGTCTACACGAACTGCAATATCTTTTGAAGCGCTTTCGCTTCCAGTTAAACTTAGAGTTGTATTAAAATTCCCTGCGGTTGCATAACATTTGGGAGTTACAAAAACAAATACGTCTTCACATTGCCCTGCATTAAGTGATATTGTTGTTGGTGCAATTGAAAACCAGTCAGCCGCAGTTCCTTCTACACTTACTCCGTACGTTCCAGTTGTGTTTGCACAAACTTGATAAACTTCTTTTGTAGTTTCACATTGACACATTCCAAGTGCGGCTTCTCCGGTAATGGATGCTGCGGATGTTAGCGTTGCGAACAACACCAATAATAATAAACTTGTTATTAGAACTTTTTTATTCATCATCAATCACCCAAACCTCTTTTTCATCGGAGTTAGTTAACGCCAACCCTAAAATAATTATAAGTACTAGTACAATTAATAAAGCCGATACTCCAAAAGTGAATCCTGCACTTTCAAATATAAAGAAACCTGTTCCAAAACCAAATAAACCGCCGAAAAATTCTGCATTCGGATCTTTTGTTATGTATAAAGAGAAGGGTTCTTTGTTGTGAACTGTTGTTGTTTCTACAACAAATGATGGAATGAAAAAACCATTTGTGTCACCCACAATTACTTTTCCTTCGATAGTAATAACTTGTCCTTTTGCAAGTAAAGAAATTATTTGTTCTTCTATGTTAACATCGGTTGGAATGTTTTCAAAAGTAATTTTTATATTTCGATAATCTCTTTCAGAATTATTTCTAAGTTGTAAATGATATTTTCCTTCGCTATTTCCTTGTAACGAAATCATTTCTGTTGAAGACAAGATTTCTAGATCTTCAAAAGATGGACCCGCTTTTACATTAAAATAAATCTTTGTTTCTATATTTGTATTTCCATCTAAAACAACAGTGATAAATTGATTGTCCATTACTTGTGTTGTTGGAGAAGTTGTAATTGAAACATAAACTATTTTTGAGAAGCCTTTTGGAACGCTAACTGTGTTTTGTGAGAACGACACACCTACGCCAGTTGGTAGATTTGTTGCAGATAGATTAAAGCTTTCGTCAAAATCTCCTGTGTTTGTTATTTCAAGTTCAAATATTTCTGCTCCGCACCACGCAATATCTTTTGCTTGTGTTCGCACATTAATAGTTGAATTACTTTCACCTTGTACGTTTAAGCAAATGATTTCGTCATCAACAAAACCTATTTCTGAATCAAAAGGAAGTTCTTCTCTTTCTTCTCCAGTAATAGTTAATAATTGTGCACCTGCGCTTGCGTCCCTTGGAACATAAATTGCGTAATCTACTATTCTTTCTTCGCTACCCATTAGGGTTAGCGTGTTGTATGAAAGTTCATTTGGCATTCCGAATAAGAATAAATCAATTGTTTTTTCGTCAAGTGAACAAAAACCACAATCGTCTGATAATTTTCTAACAAAAAAAGAACTTTCAAAAACTTGTCCGCGAGAAACGTCATAACATATTTGCGGAGCACTTATGATAAAATTTCTTTCATGTATCTGTGAACAATCTTTTACATCAAGTAAAAAGTATTTTTCGATGTGATAATTTATCGCGTCTCCACCAAGCAATACACTGTATTTTCCTACCTCCACGTGCTTTGCATTAACAGTTAGTTGAACTGTTTCAACCTCTCCGCTATCAAGAATCACTTTGTCTTTTGAAAAATAAGGCAATAGCATTGTACTATCCGCATCAAGCAAAATTGTTCGTCTTTGACTTGATGTATTAGTTACGTCTACTGAGAATTCTCTTTCTTCTCCTTGACAAATAGTTGCTTCGTATTCGTGGATTCTAAAACCATCAAAACTATTACAAGAACCAATCTCTAAATCAAAATTTAGTGCAATGTTTTGATCTTCATCTTCTACGGCGATTATGTAATTATCTCTATCTGAACCACACGAACTAATATTTAATGGGAACGTAGTTGTTTCTCCTTCGTTTAAGCAAAATGAATTGTTTCCAATTGACGCGCTTAAGTATCCTTGATGTGATTCATAAAAATTAAAGCATTCTCTTTGTGTTGACTCGTTTTTTAGTCGCACCTGTGTTGTGTATGAAGCACATTCTTCTAAACATACTCCTGTTTGGTCACTTGAAAATTCAAATCTTTTGTTTCCATCAAAAAAACAATTTGTTCTGATTATTAGTTCTTCACTGGCAAAATTGTTTTTTGAATCAAATGCTTTAAGAGTTAAAATATTTTGTGAATGTTGATTACTTATGTTGTTACACGACAAGAAATACGCGTCATCAATAGAACAATCAATAACACTCGCATCACTTTGGTTTGTTAATTCAAAGGTTAAATTATTTCCATCTTCAGGATCACTTACATAGTCTCTTAAATTTATAAATTCGTTTTGATTTTCGTTTAAACAAGGAGCTGGCAAAGACAACCACAACGGCGAATAATCAAATACTTCTATTTTTAAGGTATCCTTATCTGTTTCACCAAAAATATCATTAATATCAATTGTTAGTTCTGTTTCGCTTTCTACACACGAAACAAATTCACACGAAACGAAGTGTTCGTCTTCTATAAAACAATTGATTAGATTAGTATTTGTTTGTGAGACAATGTTGTAATTTACTAATTCTAAATCTTCATCAAAAGAATAATCGTGTAAATCAATTAATTTGTTTAAATCAGATGCACAGCTAACTTCTCTATTTGGAACGTTTATTGCCGGAGGTGTATTTGTAACCGTTACATCAAATTCTGTTGTTCCAATTGCATTACAATCATCTTTTGCACTTACTTCAATTATTGTTTCTCCAAGCGCATCCCGCGAATCACATTGCAAGTATCTATTATTTACTAGATTACAACTAATTACGTCGTTACTTATACTAAAATTAAATGTTAAAGCGCTTAGATAGTCATCGGCGTCGTGTGCGAAATCGATTAAATCTA
>JABIDZ010000030.1 GCA_018651445.1 Candidatus Iainarchaeum sp.
AATAGCACTCATTGATTTTATTCGCGCTTTTATCACATCTTCGTTTGTATGATCTTTTTTTACCATTGCTTCAAGAGAATCAACCGCCTTTTTCAAACCAAGAATTGTTTTTTTAATGTCTTTTTGTCGAACACAAAAATCTTTTAGTTCAGCAGCAATCATATTAACTAGCATTTCTCCTTCAGAATGAGAAAAAACAGATTCTTTTGAACTAATTTGTTCGAGTTCGTGGCCATACTTTATCTTAACAATAATTCTTTGTTGTAAACTCTTTTTTACAAAGGCTCTTACAGCAGAAAATTCAGTAAACTCTTTGTTTGAAAACTTTTTTTGAATTATTTTTAGATTTGATAGATTCGAAATTATGTTGTTTGCAAAGAATTGTGTTGCACGAAAGCTACGTGACATTTCGTCTCGCAATTCAATAAAACTTATATTTTTCTCGTCTTCTGCTTGGTTTACTTCACGAGTATAAACTCGTTTCCAACGCTTTATTTTATCTGGATGAACTCTTTTGTAAAAACGCATTATTGCATCCAAATCGTGAGGCATTTTAATCGATTTAATATAGTCGTTTCGCTCATACGCACTACCTTGGATTAGCAGGTCTTCCATAGAACCTTTTTCTTCTTTCATGCTTTGTCGGTCAACAAAATAAAGGTCCTTGTTTTCAGCAGCAATCTTTACAATAGACTTGAAATAATTTGGTTCGATCTTTTCATCAGTAATTAATCTAGTAACAAGTTCAGAAGGAACATAATAATAGATTGTAGCCTTTTTGTGTCCTTCGTACGAACGTAGAAGTCGACCAACTTTTTGTACAAATGCGCCCGAATTGTATATTGGTGAAGCTATTATTCCATGTGACGCGTACGGAAAATCAATTCCTTCGCCTAAAGTTCCGACCGAAATAAGTACGTTGAATATATGATTTGCAAAATCAGTTTTTATTTTATTAAAATTGTCTTTTACATGGTAGCTATCAGATTTTGAATGATATGAATGAGAAACCTTTTTTGAAAAACTTTCTTGTAACATTTGATTTAATAGATCAGCTTTTTTTATTCGATTAACAAAAACAAGGGTTTGGTGTGCATTTTCTTTTCCAATATGAAATTTATTTTTTAAGATCTTTTGTATTCCAATAAAATCCGTGTTCTTTGATGTAAAAACATTTCCTTCTTGGTCATTGTTTTCGCTTTCTTCTGGAAGAAAATCGTTGAATGCTGATTCCGCTAAATCCATTGTGTTTTGATTATTATTTTCTATTTTATGAAATAAGGTTTCGTTTACAGAGTAAAAAACAATTTTTATTACGGGGTCAAGAATTATTTTGTCTTGTAGGGCTTGTGCAAAAGAATACGTGTGAATTATTCCGCCTAAATTAAAGTCTGCACCTTTGCCTTTCTTTTTTGGAGTTGCTGACAAACCTAATCGATACTTTATGTGTTGGGTGGGAAACTTGTAGTTCTCTGTAGTGTTGTGCATTTCGTCAACGATTAAGAACCAGTCGTGTTGTTTCCAAGTAAACTCTTTGAAAAATTGTTTTATTTGATGAAAAGTTGCTAGAAAGACTTTGTGGTGTTCTAGTTTTTCTTGTACCTTTGAATATGCTTTTGTTTCAGTGTTACTTGAGATTTCATAAATGTCTTTTTTCTTTAGCTTTGAATAATCGGTTATCGCGTTAATCCATTGTTGGATTAGAGTTAAACGAGGACACACAATTAATATTTTTAGGTTCGGATTTTCTTCTAGTTTCTCACTAATTGCTTTTACTGCTAGAATAGTTTTTCCTGCTCCAGGCACAGCTTGTATGATTCCTTTGTGATGTTTATTCCACGCAGAAAGTGCTTCTAGTTGCCAATCCCTTGGTTTAGGGCCAGTATAGATATTCAAAAAATGTCACCAGACTATGAATTGGCTAAGCAAGACGTTAAAAGAATATCTAAGCGAACTTTTGGGTTAATTAGTTCAAATAAAATACTTTTTGTGCTAATTTTAATATGTTTAGATATATGCTTGCGCCGATAGAAGACTATTCTGGTCCGGTTCTACGTAAACTTTGTTTTGATAATGGTTGTGACTTAACTTTTAGCGAAATGACTAGGGTCGAAGGGATTATTCGAAAAAACAAGGCTACGCTCTCAAAAATCGAAATCAAAGATGATACACCTATGCAAATACAATTACTTCCGGGAAATGAATCACAACTAAAAAGATATATTTCAACTTTTGAACCATCTGGCGGGTTTTGTGGATTTAATTTGAATCTTTGTTGCCCAAGCAAAAACATAACTAAATATGGGCGAGGTGGGGCAATGGTTAAACGAATAGCAAAAACAAATAAGTTGTTGAGAGTTATTCATGACGCGGGCTATGCTACTTCAATAAAACTAACTCTTGGTTTGAATCAATTCGAAAAAACAAACAAGGTTTATCTACATAACATAATTGAGACTAATGCAGATTTCTATGTTGTACAAGCAAAAACCTCGATTCAAAAATCAAGTGTAGAATATGATTACTCTGTTCTTAGCGAATGTGTTGATAGTGGAAAAGAAATTATTGCTAATGGTTGCATCGATTCAATTGCCAAAGTAGATTTGATTAAAAAAACGGGTTGTAAAGGAGTTATGATTGGGAGAAGTGCCGTGCTAAATCCTGCGATTTTTAACGAGTTAAAAGGAAAAAAAGTTAAGTCTCTTGAAAAACTAAAACAAGATTATTCTATCCTGAGTCAAAAATATGATGAAAAAGACAAGTATTATACTAATTTTTTAAAAGTCATAGAA
>JABIDZ010000083.1 GCA_018651445.1 Candidatus Iainarchaeum sp.
AAATCTAAGTAAATACAAAGAAGAAAGAAAGCGCTAATAAGATGCTTTCTTCCCTCCTTTGCCTTGCCCGCGAAATCGGGCAGCGCTTTGGGCACCGTTGGTAGCCCCACGCCAAACTAAGCCACTTTGCTCTGCTCAGTGACTTTGCCTTCTTGCCTTTACCTATGTATAGAATTTGGGGTGATAACCCGAGTTTAATTATAAGCAAAGTAATATTTAATGGTGAGCGGTTTGAAAAACGAACCTTTCTTTGAAAACAACAAAAATCCATTCGTCGATTGCCTTAATTTTGCTTAGTTTTTTATATGCCACGAGAAGAAAATCTTGCATGAACGAAACAGATTTTTTTGTAACACCAATAGATTATTCCAAGAAAATTGGGCGATGTAGTAGCGGAACGATCGTCGCAAAAAAAGACAAAAAGTATCTGATAATTGATATTCCTGAGTTAACTGATCGCGAAGAAAAGTTTTTTGGTCGTGTTCTAAAAGAATTAAAGTATTCAAAGATAAATATTAACAAAAAATCAGACATCTATTTTTTTCTCAAAGACTTTTGCATTGAAAACGCAACGCTCTTGCGAAAAGATCAACGAGAAAAAATTATTTTATTACTCGAATGGGAGACGCTTGGTGAAAGTATTCTAAAACCATTACTCAAAGATACTAGCTTTGAAGAAATTGTTATCAACGGAATAAACAAACCGATTATGGTTTACCACAACGTATTTGGCTGGTTAACCACAAATGCTTTTTTCACGTCCGAAGAAAAAATCAAAACTTTGTTAAACAAAATGGCTGCACCCTTAGGTAGGCAACTAACATATAACAATCCAATTCTAAATGCGACTCTTAGAAATGGTTCTCGGCTAAATGCTTCGATGGATCCAATTGCTTTTTCAGGAATCAACGCAACTATTAGAAAATTTCGAGAAAATCCTTTTACTCCAATCGACATAATCGAGAAGAAAACAATTAGCAAAGAAGCCATGTGCTTTTTGTGGTTGGCAATGCAAACAAATAGTTCTATTTTGATTTGTGGTAACACGGGTAGCGGAAAAACAACCACACTTAATTCGTTATTTTGTTTTTTGCCAAACGAAGAACGAATTGTTGTTACTGAAGAAACTCCCGAAATTGTTTTGCCACAAGAACACAAGATAAAACTCAATTCGGCAGAACAATTAAAAATCGGTCTTGAAAAATTAATTGAAAATACGTTTAGGATGCGTCCAGATAGAGTAATTGTTGGAGAAGTGCGAAGTAGCGAAGAAGCAAGTGCTTTTGTTAACACAATGCTTGCGGGACAAGCAAAAGGAAGTTACGCAACTTTTCACGCAGAAAGTAGCGAAGAAGCACTTGAACGAATGAAGAGTTTTGGAATCGAAGAAAACGCTTTGTCTTCAATCGATTTAATAATTGTTCAAAAACGACTTGGCAGAATTGATCAAAAAAGTGGTTTACGACACGAAGAACGAAAAGTTTGCGAGATTTGTGAGCTTACAAAAAACGAAAAAGGAGAGGTGAAAATAACAAAATTATTTGTTTTAAATCACAAAACAAATACGCTCAAAAGGGTGAACGAATCAATTAGAATAAAAAAGAAAATAATGCAAACCTTCTCCGCCAACGAAAAAGAGTATTTGAAATTATTGAATGAAAAAAAGAAATTACTTTGCAAACTAAAAGGAGATATTTCTTTTAACGAGTTTTTTGAATTAGTTGAAAAAGAATAACTACTAATAAGATTTTGCTACATAAATAATTTCTTTTGCTTCTTTTCCACAAACAATACACTTACCACTTGCTTTCTCATTAACATCGATTCGAGTTCCACGAATTTCCCCACCAGTTTCTTTCTCTATTTTTGTAGCACATTTTTCTCCATCAAGATTACAAGAACAAAAACTAACTCGAGCAATTCCTTTTCCAACAATCTTTTTCACTTCAGCAATCGATTTACAATCCTTAATAATTCCTTTAAAATTTGTTTCTGCAATCTTCTTTAGATTCTTACTCAAATCTTCTCCGTTTGTAATAACTTCTTTTACAATTGTTTTAATTGAAACCTCTTTTTTCTTTTCAGTATCTCTTCTAAAAAGCAGTGCTTTGTCTTTTGCAATATCGCGTGGACCAACCTCTATTCTCAAAGGAACTCCTTTCATTTCCCAGTAATAATATTTTTCTCCAGGTCGTTTATCAGAGTTATCAATTTCAACCGAAATGTTTTCTGCTTCAAGCTTAGCCTTTATTTTTTCAGCGGCTTTCAAAACCTTTGGTTCTTTATCTGCCAAAATTGGAACAATAATTACTTGTAGTGGAGCAATTTCAAAAGGAAATTTTAGTCCTTTGTCATCCCCATGCGTTAGAACAACTGACGCAAACATTCTTGAAACACAAGGACCATAACAAGTTAAATAAGCTAATTGTTCTTTTTCGTTTTCATCAGTAAACGTAACTCCAAATGGTTTAGAAAAATTTCGCCCAAGCATATGTGTACTTGGTTGTTGAACTACTCGCCCGGATGGAGTAATTGCATCCGCTCCATATGTATTGTCTGCACCCGGGAACTTATCCCATTGTGGTCGTTTAAACACAAGCGTCGGAACACCATAAATATCAAATACAACTTCTTTTGTTGTCATCATGTCACCTATGACATTGTCATAAGCATCTTTTTCTGTTGCAAATGCACAATGCGTTTCAATCCAGTGGAATTCTCGATCTCTTAAAAATGGACGAGTTGCTTTTGTATCGTAACGAAAAACATTTGCTCGCTGATAAGTTTTAAATGGAAGATCTTTGTATGAGCGGATCCATGTTGAAAACATTGAATAAAACGCAGTTTCGCTTGTTGGACGCAAAGCAAGTTTTTCATCAAACTTTTCATTTCCTGCACCCGTAACCCAAAATACTTCTGGAATAAATCCTTCTACGTGATCACTTTCTAAAGTAAAATTCTTTTCAGGGATTACTGTCGGAAACCAGTATTTTTTATGTCCTCGTGCTTTTAGATTTTTTTCCAGATAAACATACATCTTTTCCATTGATTCTACAGACCAGGGTTGGAATACAAGAAAGCCTTTTACGCCATAACGCACATCAGCTAATTCTGCAGTCTTTATTATTTCAGTAAACCATTCGCTTGGATTTTTGTCCTTACTAACACTAAAAATCTTTTCTACCATAGAAAGAATAATCCTAATTAGCCTTTTAAATTATATGTCGGCGTGGTTTTGGCAATCGACGAGAACCAACCAAGCTTTTTAAATGCTGAAAAAAAGTTTTTATTATGACGCTTAAAAAACCAGTTAAAAAAACTAGAACTCAAAAGAAGAGTTCTTTTCTTGAAAAAAAGATTTCAAAGAAAGCAGATCTACGCAAAAAAGATGTTGTTAAACTAAAAGCGAATTCCTTGAAAATGAGTGTTTTCATTTCGCTCTTTGCTTTGCTTGCATTAGAATTGTTTTTGAAGAACTTGTTGTTAGCTGCAGGATATTCGATTATCGTTTTAGCAATCGTGTTTGTTGTTTTAATGCAAGTCCCCGTAATTAGAATGAAAAAAAGAGTTAAGCGAATGGAAAACGATCTAGCTTATTTTTTACTCGATTTTATAATGGAGTTAAAAGTTGGAAAAGACTTTTTGAGTGCGCTAAGAAAAATTTGTACAGATGAGAACTTTGCCGCAAAAGAATACGCGCTTGTAATAAATGATATAGACAAAGGAAGTTCTATTGTAGAAGCACTTAGAAAAATGAACACGATTATGCAAAGCACAATTGTTCGAAGAGTCAATAGTAATTTAATGACGCTTTATTTGCACGGAAATCGGACGGATAGTGCAAAACGATTTGCGGACGAATTGTTGTTAAAACAACGAATCGAAAGCAAAGAGTTTAGCGGAAAAATGGTTGTCTTTGCGCTTGTGTTTATTGCAGTTTCTGCGATTGTTCCTGCAATGTTTGCTAGCTTCATTTTAATTGGAAGCTATTTTATGAAAATACAATTTACAGCATTGCAAGTATTTGTAATAATTGTAATTGTGTTTCCGATGATAGATGCGATGGTGTTAATGTTAATCAATTCAAAAACTCCTTTGTTTTTGAAACAAGGTTAGGTGGGTGAAGCAATGGATTTAATTAAAATATTTAGGATAGGATTTAATTTTTTCTTTAATGACGAAAAAATAATCGAATTTGAAGAAAAATTGTTGATGAATGATACCCGTGTGAAAAACTTGAATTTGTTTATTTATTACTCGTTGTTTTTTGGAGGCGTTACTTCAATCACCAGCATGCTTGTTTGCTTCTATGCGGGTCTCTCAATGGAAAAATATTTGATTTGCGGAGTAGCGCTTTTTTTTATTCCATTTTTTCTGAACTACTTGTTCTGCGATATTTTATTTGAGAAACGAAAACGAAAAAAAGAAGATTTGTTACCAGAGGTGTTGCTTGAGACAAGTGTTTTTTGTGACGAAACTTCTCTATTAAAAACCATTGAAAGAATTGTTGAATCGGAATTTGATTTGATTAGCAAGGACTTTGAAAAAGCTCTTGGCGAAATAAAAAAAGGTGCTGGTTTTGAAGAAGCGCTCAACCGAATTAAACAACTTAATAAGAGTAAAGAATATTCACGAGTAATCGATCTACTCTTGCAAGGCTATAACTCTGGAGCAAGCATGAGTGAGTTATTCAAAGAAACTGCTGAAAATATGCTTGAAAATAAAGCGATAATTAAAGAAAGACAAGCAGTAATGCTTGTTACTAAATACACTTTGTTACTCGCTTCTGCCATAATCGTTCCTGCGATACTTGGTTTAATTATTGGGCTTGTAAATGGATTTAATTTTGGTTCCATGAGTGCAATGGAATTTGGTTTAAGTGTTGCCGAACGCGAAAACATGTTTGCGCTTGCTGTTCTTGGAACGAACTTATACATAATCGAGTATTGTGTATTAAGTGCCTTCTTTCTTGCGATACAAGAGGGAAACAAAAAGCAGTTCTGGATTTATTGTTTATTTATCTTGCCTGTCGCCTTAACTATTTTCTTTTTAGCGCAAACAATGTGACTTTAAGAAACACTCTTTGTTCTTGCCGTTTTTTTGGAAAAAGGTTTATTAATGAGGTTATCCATATCTCTTCAAGTGGTAAAATGGTTGAGCAAAAAAAAGATTTAGTTAATTTTATTGAGACAAATAAAATGCCTTTGACTGGTTTTACATTAATAGAAGGTTTTCCAGATCTTGGTTTAGCCGGAACAATCGGAACAAGATATATTGTAGAAAAACTTAATTTTGAACAAATCGGTTTTATTAATTCACGATTATTATTACCAATTCTTCGTATTAGTAACGGAGTACCGATGCACCCCGTTAGAATTTATGCGAACAAAAAACTAAAAGTAGTTATTGTTATGGCTGAACAAATTATCCCTAACCAAGTAGCACATGTTTTTACGGAATCACTTGTTAATTGGATAAAGAAAAAAGGAATCAAACGAGTAATTGCAACTAGTGGAATTCGCGTTCCAAACGGAAAAGGCGTTTATGCTTTTGCTAGTGACGAAAAGTCAAAAAAAGTTATTACAAAAAATAAGATTGAATTAATCCAGAACGGAGTTAGCTCAGGAATAACTGCTTTGTTAATGCTTGCTCTCAAAGACAACAAAATGGAAGCGTTTTGTTTGCTAGGAAACGCAAAGAATAATGCAGATTACGAGGCCGCTGCAGAAATTGTTAAAGCGTTTTGTAAACTAACAAATATTTGTATTGATGTAAAACCATTGTTAAAAGAAGCAAAGAAAATCGAGGGTGCGATTACTGCACACTTAAAAACCATGCAAGATAAAAAAACATTGCAACCAAGTACTACTCAATCAAGTGGTCCTACACCAATGTACGCTTAATTTATTTAGCTAAATTAAAAAAAATTTTGAAAAACTATTTCTTCTTTTTCTTTTTAACTTCAGTTTGTGTTAAAAAGAAACTAATTGCTAAGAACATTGCAATGAATAATGCTAGTTGAGACGCTGTTTCTGGTAGAGAAGGAATATTGAATCCTTGTCCGTCTTGTGGACCAAGATTAAATGTCATTGGGTTATATGGTTGTCCAGAAACATTTCCTGTTCCATCCGGACCATAATACATTCCGTTGTCTTTGAATGCTTGTGAGAGAGGAATCTGCATACTGTTTTCAGGATACCATTTTCCAGTGCTAGGGTCATACCAGAAAGACCCGTTTGGTCCTTGTGCTTTTCGCAATGTTTCTGTTGGGCCACCATTGTACTTTAATGTAGGCACACCATTTTCAGCGTCAAACTCTAATGTATGTGTTTTACCATCTGCAGTTTGGAAAGAGAGTTTTCCATCTGCACCCTGAGTGATTCCTCCAACAATCTCTTTGTCAGTTAAAACTTTTCCTGTTTCCTTGTCAATTACTCTGAAATAATCTTTACATTCCCCGCTATCTTCTCTCACCGAATAGAATTCATATATTTTTCCATCAGTCGTAAACTGAGTGAATGGTCCCATTGTACTCATAGATGTATTGAAATTCTCTACTTTTTTCTGTCCTAATTCGTCATTTGGAAAAGCCATTGCTTCAAGTTCTATTGCAGGTTGTTCACAACCATTATCTGGATCAGCTATAGTAGTTTTCTTAGCATTCAAACCAGCTACTTCGTTGTTTGTTAGAACTGAGTCTTTGTGTTGTCTCAACCAAACAACTAATTCATTAG
>JABIDZ010000028.1 GCA_018651445.1 Candidatus Iainarchaeum sp.
ACCCAAACCTTTTTATATGACTAAAACATTGATTCTAGCAAGTTTTATACACTAAAACGGAGGAATACCCCATGGTTTTTGAGAAGAAAATGTCTGTAAAGGACCTTATAGAGCAAATGCGACGAGAATTACAACGAGAACGCGGCAAAAAATCTACTAAAAAGAAAGCAGCACCTAAAAAAAAGGTAAAGAAAAAAGTAGCTAAAAAAACAGTAAAAAAGAAGCCTGTTAAACGAAAAACTACTAAAAAGAAGACTACTAAAAAGAAAACTGTTAAGAAAAAAACAGTAAAGAAGAAGTCTTCTAAAAAAGCTGTTAAAAAGAAGAAAGCACCTGTAAGGAAAAAAAAGACTACTAAAAAGAAAGTTAAAAAAAGAAGATAATTATTTAGAGAAGTGCTTTTTTAGCACTTCTTTTTCTAATTTTTTCAACGCATTTTGAACGGTTTCAAGTAATTGCCAAGTAGTATCAGAAGCAAAATATGCTTCTCCGTCTAGAATAAGATGTGCTTTTATCTCGTGTTGTTTTTTTACGCCTCCGCGCGCATAGTCGTGGCAAGTTAATCTTAAGGACACATCATTAGAAGAGACCTTTTTGAAGAAATGCTCAATATTTTTATCAAGCAAAGCCGAATCAATTTCATCTAGTTCTGGAAATTTTATTAATTCAACGTTTTCAAGCTTAGACATTTTAATCATATATATACTGTGTCGAACAATTAAAAAACGAAACGGATTAAAAAGACAACTCACCAAAAATAAGCATGGATTTAAACGATTTGTTGCATCCTTATTCTAAATCAGAACAACAAAAAATTAGTCTTGCAATTGATTTGATTAAAACAGACTTACCTCAAAGCAAATTCGAACACAATTTACGTGTTGCAAAATTATTAGTAACTAAAAAATTGAGTTATGACATAATTATTGCCGGTTTATTACATAATCTTTTTTTAGATGGTTTTTCAAAAGAACCCGAATTACGCGAATCTTTTGGTGACGACGTAACCGAATCAATAAAAGAAATTACGCTTGTAGGTAATATAATTAATAAAAATTATCCAAAAATCCCGGCTAAAACAATGGCGTCATTAGTTTTATCAATTACTAGTAATTTGAGCACATTACTTATTCAACAAGCCGATCTTGTAGACCGACTTGAATTTGAAAAAAGTAAAAGAATGAAATTACTAGCACAACTAGCAATAGAAGTTTATTCTCCTTTGGCCGTAAAATTAGGTTTAGATGATTTCAATTGGAAACTACAAGATTTTGGTTTTAGAATTGAAAAACCAAGAGAATATGCTAAAGTAAAACGCTTGGTTACAAAAACTAGAGAAGAGAGAGAAGAAACGGTTGAAGAACTTCGCGAGTATTTAGAAAAATTTCTTAAATCAAAAAAACTAACTGCACAGGTTTTTGGACGACCAAAAAACTTTAGATCAATATACAAAAAACTACAAAAGGTGTCATTTAAACAAATGCACGACATTTATGGAATACGTATAATTTGTGATAAAGAAAAAGAATGTTATGAAATCCTAGGACATATTCACTCAAAATTTGATTTTATAAAATATGCTTTTGACGATTTTATTGCTAAAGAAGGTGTTGGAAAAGGATACAAAGGATATCGTGGGATACACACTGCAATAAAAAAAGACAACAATATTTTTGAAATACAAATTCGCACATGGGAACAACACCTAAAATCCGAATCAAGCATCTATTGGGAATACAAGCGATTAAACAAAGACGCTTTTTTTGAAAAAGATTTGAGTTGGGAAAGACAATTACTTGAATGGCAAAAAAGCGTTGGAAAAATTATTACAAAAAAAGGAATTCTGACCAAAAAGATTTTTGCATTCACTCCCTTAAACGAAGTTATTCCCTTACCTATTGGTTCAACTGCTCTTGATTTTGCATTTGCAATACACACATCGGTGGGTTCTAAAGCTTTGAAAGCAAAAATTAATGGAAAAACTATGCCGCTAGACACCGAATTAAACAATTTAGATAAATTAGAAATAATCACGAGTAACAAACAAGAATTAAAACGAACGTGGCTAAATCTTGTAAAAAGCGATAAAGCAAAAACAAAAATCAAACGCTTTTTTGGGATAAATATCGGAAAACAGAAAAAAATTACATCTAAACTAGCAACGGTTAATTTAAAAAAAATCAAATTAGCTGAATGTTGTCACCCACTCCCCGGAGAAGACGTTATAGGGGTTAAAACAACTAAACGAAAGATAATTATTCACAAAACGACTTGCTCAAACCTAAAAACCATAGATAAAAATAAGTTAGTTGAAATTGAATTTGAAAAAGCTAAGGGTCAAGCCAAAATAAAACTAACTGCAATTGATAGAATCGGGTTATTAGGTGAGATTCTAGCCGAAATTAAAAAGAAAAATGTTGTTTTACTAGAAACAAATTTCAAAATAAAAAAATCAGGCTTTGTTGAAGCACATTTTACAATCGAAGCAAAAAATGTGCAAAAAGTAGAAAAACTAATAAATTCGCTTGAAAAAATAAATGCAATACACCATGTTGAGCGCGAATAAGGAAAAAACTTATTAAATGAAAGATTATATTATATAGGTGATTTCATGAGATCGGAAGGAAAAATTGGATTAGTTTTAGTTATTTTATTATTTTGTAGTGTGTTTGCATTAGCTATGCCCCCCAGTATAGCCCAAGTAAGCTATTCTCCAAGTCCTGCGGTTCCCGGAACCCAAATTACTGTTTTAATTCAATTAGAAAATAATGAATCTACAATAAAAGAAAACGTTATTGTCCATATTGATGATAATTATCCATTTAGTACCTTAGAAGAATCAGAAAAAAATATTGGAGATATAGATAAATTTGGAAAAGCACTGGTTGAATTCAAAATTTATGTTGATCCAAGTGCTGAAAACGAATCATACACTATTCCTGTGAAAGTAAGTGCAAAAAATCAACCAACTATAACAACAGACCAAACAATTATTGTTAGTGGAAAAGAACCAAGTATAAAAGTAATTTCTGTTTCGGACGAAAGACTAATCCCGGGACAAGAAAAAATTATAACTTTAGAAATACAAAATCTCGGAACCAGTACCGCATACGACATTATTGTTGAACTACAAGAAGATCGAACAGTTACTGCTGCAGGAACGATTGTTGAACGA
Organism: Candidatus Iainarchaeum sp.; assembly: GCA_018651445.1. Classification (GTDB taxonomy): domain Archaea; phylum Iainarchaeota; class Iainarchaeia; order Iainarchaeales; family JAAZKV01; genus JABIDZ01. The sequence continues at coordinate 3,176 of JABIDZ010000028.1, forward strand.
GAAATTACTCCGTTGGGCCCTGCACTTGATTACATTAGTCAATTACAATCAAAACAAAAACAAAATGTAGATATCAAAGTTAGTGTTAATAGAGAAGCAGATTTGAAAAATTATACTCTTCCAGTAAAAATAACTTTTAGAGATTCTTCTGGAGCAAACACACAAGAAACATCTTACATTGGTTTCAAAGTTTCAGGAACAGTTAATATTGATGCTGCAATTAAAGAAGTTACTCCGCTTGGTGCGCAAACAGAAATCACGGTAGAATTATTTAACAAAGGTGTTGGAAAAGCTGAGTTTACAATTGTAGAAGTTGAATCAAATTTTGGAGAAATAGAAAAGAGCAAACAATTCATTGGCGCATTAGAACCTAATGATGTTGATTCGTTTAAAATAAAAATTACTCCAATTGCTGTTGAAAACAAAGAACTAACATTAAATATTTCTTATCAAGACACGGATTCAACACAAAAACAAGTTACATTAAAACTACCTGTTGACATGAATGACGGGCAAGCAAATCAAAGTAATCCTGTTGGATCAATAATATTATTAATAATAATCGTTGTTCTTGTTTACCTTGGTTGGCGACATTACAAGAAAAAAAAGAAACGTTAGGATTATTAAGTAAAAAAACAATAGGGATATAATGAATAGAATAAAATCAGGCATTGGTGGTTTTGATACACTAATAGAAGGCGGGTTACCTGAAGGTAGAAGCTTTTTAGTTAGTGGTGGTACTGGAACCGGAAAAACTATTTTTGCAACACAATTCATTGTTAATGGTGCACAAGACGGTGAACCCGGGATTTATTTAACACTTGATGAACGACCAGAATTAATTAGAGAAGACATGTTACGATTTGGGTGGAACATACGCCAATTAGAAGACGAAGGAAAAATACAAATCATCGATGGAACTATTGCTAAAGTTGGAATACCTAGTGACGAAGAATTTTCTTTACCTGCAACGGGTTTTGATTTAGACAAAGTATTATTAGAATTAATGCGAGCAATAAAAAAGATTAAAGCAAAAAGAGTTGTTATAGATTCTATCCCTGCACTTGGAATGAACTTTGAAAACGAACACGATGTACGAAAAGCTGTTTTGAAAATGGTTTACTTGTTGTCAAGAGCAGGAGTAACTACTTTGTTAACAACAGAAACTAGCGAAGGTTCAAAACAATTTGGAAAATATGGTGTAGAAGAATTTGTTTCCGACGGAGTAATTGTTTTACATTACATGGGAATTGGAACACAAAGCAATAGAACACTACACATTAGAAAAATGCGTGCAACAAAACACTCAGAAGACTTACATCCAATAGAAATAAACGAACAAGGAATAAACATACACAAAGTTGAAGAAGACTACGATGTTTAAAACAAAAACTTTTTCTAAAAAAACAAACTTATTTTAAAAATAAAAAAACAAATTACAAAAAAGAAAACTGTTTTTAAAAAAATATTGTAAAAAGATTTATTTTTTTACACAAAAAAGTTTTTAAAAAATAAATTTACTTTTTTTGTTAAATAAAAAAGCTTAAATATAAGAAAAGGATAATAAATTCAAATGAAAAGCAAAGGAGGTAATCATCATGGTTGTAAAAAAGAAAACTACAAAGAGAAAAACAGTTAGAAAAAAACCGGTTAAGAAAAGAACAGTTAAAAGAAAAACAGTAAAGAAAAAAACTACAAAGAGAAAGACTACTAAAAAGAAAACTGTTAAGAAAAAAACTGTTAGAAAGAAAAAACCAGTTAAACGAAAAACAACAAAAAAGAAAACTGTTAAGAAAAAAACTACTAAACGAAAGACTACTAAAAGAAAAGCTGCTAAGCGAAAACCCGCTAAGAGAAAGCCAGCTAAGAAAAAAAGAAGATAGTTGTTTAGTTATTGTACAGAAATATTTGGGGAGCGTTTAGTTCCCCTTTTCTATTTTTTAAAAATTCTATTCGATTATGTATTTCCAACCAGGCTTCCACGCCTTTGTTTTGCACCAATCATTATCAATTACTTCTTCCCAAGATTTGTTATCAAGTATAACTTCAATAGCTAGTTGCGGTGCTTGATGACAAACAAGTGCAACTCTTTTGTTGTCATAATTTTCTTTTAAGAACTCTAGAAAATCTTTGATTCTTATCTCTACATCCAAGTAACTTTCACCATTAGGATAATCTGTTGTGATAAAATCGGTAAGTACCCAATCTTTAGGTTTTTGATTCATGTCACCATAATCACATTCACGAAGTCGTTCATCAACAATTAATTCTCTTTCCTCTCCAAAAGTTAGTTTTGCAGAATTAATACTTCTTGGCAAATCAGAAACAAAAATTGCATCGAAATTATTGTCTATTTGGTTAATTAGTTCTTTTGATTGTTTAATGCCTAATTCGGAAAGTTTTGTGTGTGCTTGTCCGGTTGCTAAATCTTGTTCATTATCTATTGTAGTTCCATGCACAAAATAAATTAGTTCTACACTCATAAAATCACTTAATAAAAATAAATGGGACCGGCGAGATTTGAACCATCCGTCTCATTTTAACATGGGAATGGCGAGATTTGAACTCGCGACACATACGTCTTCAGCGTATTGCTCTCCCAGACTGAGCTACATTCCCTTACAAAGAAATTGTCCATGCAAAGCTTTTTAATAATCACTGCAGAGGGCAATTGCTTTAGCTTGTTTAGTTGGGTTAGAAAAACCAATTTCTTTCAGCCAGTGCATCAAATTGTTTTGACCATATAAACCCACTTTATATTTTCTATGTTTAGATAATTGGCCCCCATAACTTCTAAGCTTTGTTACTCTAAAACTTTGACACAAAAGACTTTCTCTTAATTGTTCGGCTAATTTTATACTAATAGTTGTGATCTCAATCGCAGGATATTTTTCAACACCTGGTTTTTTGGAATAAAAAACACTACCGTCAGTATCAACAATCCCTCTAATAATATATTTTAATAATTTCCAATTTAAAACAAACATTTCGGGGATAAACACATTCTTAGCTTTACCCGCACCGTATAATAATCCCAAATCGTTTATCAATTTATAGCAAATCTCTTTCGAATAAAACTTTGTTCTTAACCCCCCTAAACGAATTACTGATCTTGGCACTTTATCCCAAACTTTTTGCATTAACTTTGACAAATATTTATGATATTCTAAATCATCTATTGGGTGACCAACAAAGCCAACAATATACTTTCCGCTTGCTAATGAAATATATCCATCACCAATCAACGCGCCAATTAATTCAGCTTCCATTTCTTCTTTATTCACATAATAAAATTAGCTTTTTTCATTTAAAAACAATTTGAGACGTCAGTGCCGGTGGTTAAAAATTAGGTTGCCACGTTTATACTACTGGCACTTAATGCTTTGTATATAAGTATTCGCGACATATCACAAACGATCCCGCAGGGATTCGAACCCTGGACTCCCAGATTAAGAGTCTGGTGCTCTACCAACTGAGCTACGGGACCAATTGTAAATAAAATTGCTTAAAGAGAATTTAAAATGCTTTGTTTTTTACTTGAATTCTTTTAGTTTGTCAATTAGCTCTTGCTTTTTTTCAACAGAATAAAA
>JABIDZ010000051.1 GCA_018651445.1 Candidatus Iainarchaeum sp.
GTATGGCTGGCGGTGGAGGCGGAATGATTCTAACAACCGTTGAGGGTTACGAACGAGTATTTGAAAATGCTAATTTAGTAGAAATGATGGTTAAAACGACTAACACAGATAATGTTGATAAAACAAAAGAAGAGATTGAAGAGTATTTTGAAGACAAATACGGTAAACGAAGCATGACTATTCTTACAAGTGAACAAGCAATCGAACAATTTACTATGATTCTTGGAATGCTAACTATTTTTATTGTAGGAATTGCAGGGATTAGTTTGGTTGTTGGCGGGCTAGGCATAATGAATGCAATGGTTACTAGTGTAATGGAACGAACACGCGAAATCGGTTTATACAAAGCGATTGGAGCAAGCAATCAAAAAGTTTTAACTATTTTCTTACTCGAAGCAGGATTCATCGGTTTGATCGGAGGAATCATCGGAGTACTACTTGGTTTAGCAGGAGCAGAATTAATCACAATAATTGCAAATGCTTCAAACTTCCCAATTACATCCGTACTTGTTCCAGAAATAATTATTGGTGCACTCGCATTCTCTTTAATAGTTGGAATGGTGTCCGGTTTCTATCCTGCGCTGCGCGCATCAAAACTAGATCCAGTAGAAGCTCTTAGGTATGACTAAAGTTTTTTATTGTTTGGAACCGTGATTTAGTTATGGATTATGATCATACTCAAACAGGTTATTTGATAATAATTGCTTTGATTCTCGTAGCATTACTCTTTGGATTTATATTCACACAAATAGAGTTTCACTATGCATTGCTTGTACTTATGATAGCAATATTACTTCTTTTAACGTCTTTTTTAACATTAAACGTAACCGTTAACAAAAACTATTTGAGAATTAAATTTGGTTACGGAATATTTTCAAAGAGTTTCAAAATAAAAGAAATCACGTCAGTAAAAGCCGTTAGAAATAAATGGTATTATGGTTGGGGAATTCGATTCTGGTGGAAACCACGCATGATAATATACAATGTCTCGGGATACGATGCAGTAGAAATAAAACTGAAAAACAAAAGGATCTATCGAATAGGAACAGACGAACCAAAACAACTAGAACAAGCAATCAAAAAGAGAATGAGTTAGTTTCAAAAGTGCAGATCCACTTGCCGGCACGCACCCCTAAATTTGTTTATTAACCTTTTCTTGGAAATTGTTTCTATGAAGGATATCATTGTTTGTGGTGCGCGAGAGCACAACCTAAAAGACGTTGACGTTACGTTACCACGCGACAAATTCATTGTAATAACTGGGCTCTCAGGTAGTGGAAAGAGTACATTAGCTTTTGACACGATTTATGCTGAAGGACAAAGACGATACGTTGAATCATTAAGCGCGTATGCTAGACAATTTATTGGTTTGATGGACAAACCAGATGTTGATTCAATAGATGGTTTATCCCCCGCAATCTCAATCGAACAAAAATCAACTTCAAATAATCCTCGTTCAACTGTTGGAACAGTAACAGAAATTTATGATTACCTGCGTTTGCTTTATGCTAGAATTGGAGTACCTTATTGTCCAGAGCACAACGTAAAAATAGAATCACAAACTCCTAGCAAAATGGCTAAGCGAATAAGAGAAAGTTTTGATGAGAGTATTACTATTCTTGCTCCAGTAGTTTGCCAAAAAAAAGGTACTTACGAACAACTAATTATTGATTTGCACAAAGAAGGTTATAGTAGAGTACGAGTAAACAAAAAAATACAAAAAACGGATGAGAAAGTAGAACTTTCTAGATACGAGAAACACGATATAGAAATTGTTATTGATCGGGTTAACTCAAAAGACAAAGCACGGTTAACTGAAGCAATCGAAAATGCACTTGTAAAGAGTGATGGACTCGTAATTGTTCTTGACAAAAAAGAGCAAGAACATTTGTACTCAAGCAAATTAACTTGTCCTAAATGTGATGTTACTTTTGAAGAATTACAACCAAGAATGTTTTCTTTTAACTCTCCTTTTGGAGCTTGCGAAGAATGTAATGGACTAGGAGTAAAATCAGAGTTTGATCCAGATCTAATCATCCCTGATAAGAGTAGGAGTATTCTTGATGGAGCAATAAAACTCTATGGGAAAATGGACTTTTCTTGGAGAAGCCAACAATTAGGTGTTGTTGGAAAAGCACATGGATTTAGTTTGGTTATACCAATAGAACATTTTAGTAAAAAGCAATTTGATGTTTTAATGCACGGAGACCCTACTCCAATAAAAGCAAAGTGGGGAACAGGAGCTAATATGAATTTGCATGATGGTTGGGAAGGACTTATTCCTCAATCAGAAAGATTGTTTGCACAAACTGATTCAGAATGGAGAAAAAACAATTTCACAAAATTTATGCGTACACACACTTGCCCAAAATGTGAGGGTGCAAGACTCAAAGACAAAGTACTTAACGTAAAAGTTCATGATAAATCAATTGTTGATTTAACTTCTCTAAGCATTGAACGAGCACTTACCTTTGTTAACAAACTCGAATTAACTCCAAAAGAAATGCAAGTTGCTAAATTAATTTTAAAAGAAGTTGTTGATAGACTAAATTTTCTAAACAACGTAGGCTTGTCTTACATAACTTTAGATCGCCAAGCAGGGACTCTTTCTGGTGGAGAAGCACAAAGAATACGTCTTGCAACACAAATTGGTTCTAACTTAATGGGTGTACTCTATATTCTTGATGAACCTTCTATTGGTTTGCATCAAAAAGACAATGAAAAGCTAATTGAAACTTTGCACAAGCTTCGTGACATTGGTAACACCTTGATTATTGTTGAACACGACGAAGACACTATTCGTAAAGCGGACTGGGTAATTGACATGGGTCCTGGAGCAGGAATACATGGTGGAGAAGTAGTGGCTAGTGGTACGCCAAGCGAAATAGAAAAAAACCCTCTTTCTTTGACTGGAAAATATTTGAGCAAACAACTTTCTATTCCTACTCCAAAAACAAGACGCGATAGCCTAGGTGAGATAACTTTTGTTGGTTGTCGCCAAAACAATCTAAAAAACATTGATGTTACCGTGCCACTTGGTGTTCTAACTTGTTTAACTGGTGCGAGCGGAAGTGGAAAAAGTACTTTAATGCAAACGATAATCAATAACGGCCTTGTAAAAAAGCTAGAGCTTAGTACGGCTACGCTTGATATCGGTGCGCACAAAGAAATTCGAATACATGGTGACGTTGACAAGGTGATAGAAATTGACCAATCACCTATTGGTAGAACTCCACGAAGTAATCCAGCTACTTACATAAAACTTTTTGACGAAGTACGTGCTCTTTTTGCTAGTACAAAAGAAGCTAAGTTACGCGGTTACAAATCGGGTAGATTTTCTTTTAATGTTCCAGGTGGGCGATGTGAAAAATGTCGTGGTGGAGGAGAATTAAAAATCGAAATGAACTTTTTACCAGATGTTTATGTTGAATGTGAAGAATGTAATGGACAAAGATATAACGATGAAACTCTTAGCGTAACTTACAAAGGAAAAAGCATTGCAGAAGTTTTGGATCTTAGTGTAGAAGAAGCTCTTGGTGTGTTTGACAAGATCCCGCATATTCGCAACAAACTCTCAGTTCTAACTTCTGTTGGTTTAGGTTATATTAAACTCGGTCAAAGTGCTACTACTCTATCTGGTGGAGAAGCTCAACGAATTAAACTAACAAAGGAACTTGCAAAGCGAAGCACGGGTAAAACACTCTATCTTTTAGATGAGCCTACAACTGGTTTACATTTCCACGATATCAAAAAGCTTCTTGATGTTCTCCAAGTACTAGTAGATCTAGGAAACTCAGTAGTAATAATCGAACATAACTTGGATGTAATTAAAGCAGCCGACCACATAATCGATCTTGGCCCAGATGGTGGCGAAGGCGGAGGAAATATAATTGCTTGCGGAACTCCAGAAGAAATCGTTAAAGTTAGTGAAAGCCATACTGGGCGATTCTTAAAACCAGTTCTTAAATAAAAAAGCGTTTTATTCTTTGAAGTATTCACTTAAAATTTTGCATGCTTCGTGACGGTTAGTAACTCTAATGTTTTCAATTTCGGGGCATTTATCTTTTAGCATTTCATAGATCCCTTTAGTTCCTTTTTCTGCAATTAATCTAAGAAACTTATTTTTGTTCGCATTCTTTATAGCGTCTTTCAAAGAGTCTTTTTTTGCGTTTCCGATTTTTAATGCTTCGTGCGGTTCAAATAATGGACACGTGTAAATTGAGTAATCTCTGTGGACATAAATCTCAGGACATAAATATTTTTGATGCCAATAACTAAAACAATTTAGCTCAGAAACAAATTCTGAAAGCTTTTTTGGTTCTATTTCAATTGCTTTACCAATCATTTCACGACTATTATCAATTCCAACTACACTAGCTCCTTTTAAAGCTAAGATTCTACTAACATATCCTTCGCCACAACCAATATCTAAAATTCTTTTTCCTTTTACATTGCCAAGTGCATTAATTGATTGTGGTCTACACAAAAAATCACTTTGAATAAGTTTTTCATCTCGTTGCCAAAAAACTGCTTCTTTGTAATCCATTTCACCCAATCAAACCACTCTAAAAATAATAAGTAAAAAGGCTTAAATTAGTTTCAAGTCACTTTTTCGCGAGGGACCTTTTCGGAACTAGTGTACTCACATCCATTAATCCGACCAAAAATAATGATATTACAAAAATTCATTTAACTGGCTTTGCTTCTTTCCACATTTCTTCAAAAGTTTTTGTTAATACTTTTAATAAGTCCGTACTTTGGCCTTTAATAGTCATTCTTTTTTCGTAGTTGTTTCTGTCGTGAACCCCTAAAAGGAATTCTTCAGAATCCCTTATCATAAAATGCATACCAAGTTTAGGATTTAACCTAATCTCGCCCCCATTTGACAAACAATCGTTTACTTGTTTCTTATTTTCTTTTGTTATTGCAGAAGTAAGTATTTTTATTTTAATTCCGCGTTTTAAAGCTCGCTTAAGACTTAGATTAGTTTGAAATGTTCCAATAAATATAGGAGCTACTTGCCAGATTTCTTTTTTTGCTAGATCTCGCAACACTACTACGGCTTGCAAATGTTCTTCTCTTCCATCTAAAAAAGTTACAGAAGGAGCTTTCTCATCTAAAAGAGCTTTTTTGGGATCCATTTCTATCGAAGTTATTAGATTTATTTTTTCATCAAGCGTGTTTTTCCTTTGATCCAAATATCTTTTTAGAGATTCTTTTATATCATTTATTTTATACCGTTTTGGGCTTGTTGGAATAACTTCAATAAAGCCTTTGTGTTGTAATTCTTGGAGAACTTGGTAAATTCTTCCCTTTGGAACAGAAGTTTTTGTATACAATACTTTTGCGTCTGCAGATTCAACCAAAGCTAGTTGAAGCACAATTTCTCGCTCGTAACCATTCAAATCAATTGAATTGAGAAAAGATAACAAATCCATAAACTAATTATAGTTGTTTTACCTATTTAATAGTTTCTAATGGGGCAGTATTTATCGAATGGTAATAAAACAAATTATTTTCGATATGGGCGGAGTACTTTTGAAGGGAAGACTCGAAGATATTCTTGATGGCGTTTCTTCAAAGCTTGGAATTGACAAAAGTGTTTTCAAAGGGCTTGAGAGCCATTACAAAGCAAAAGCATTAACTGGTGAAATGAAACATGCGAAATATTTACAAATGCTCAAAGATAAAACTGGTTTAGAGCAAAGTATTGAGGACTTACTCCACATTTGGAAAGAAACTTATCTCAAACTTCTTCCAAAAAATGAAGAACTTCTAAACAAAATTAAAGAGCTGAAAAAAACTTGCCCAGTTGGCTTAATCTCTAATATTAACGAGTTTCACGCAAGCATTAATTATGAGAGAAACTTGTTTGAGCCATTTGAACCTTGTTTGCTTTCTTGTGAAGTCGGAATAGCAAAACCAGACAAAAGAATTTTTGAGTTAGCCCTTAAAAAAATTGGTTTGCCAGCAAATGAATGTCTTTACATCGACGATAGGATAGAACATCTCAGAACAGCAAAACAACTTGGATTTAAAACAATTCAATTTACCGAAACAAAAAAAGCAATTAAAGAAATTGAACAATTAATTAGGACACAAGTTTAAATTCGTTTCAAATGATTATTTTTCTCCCTCAAAAATTTCGTCACTCGCATCAAATTTAGGATGAATTACTACAATTAATTCAAAAGGTTCTTTCGCAAGTTTTAATTGATGCCAAGTGTTTTTTGGGATTGGAATAGTGTCTCCTTCACGAACTTCAAATTCTTCTTCTCCAATTACAACAATGCCTTCTCCTTTTGTGATATAATAAACTTCTTCCATTTTTTTGTGCAAGTGTTTCTTTGCGTCTTTTGTAACAATATTATGCGAAATATCAATATTTCCAGAACTATAAAGTTCTCTTAGTGCTCCACAAGAAGAATCAATTGGAGTAACATCGTCTTTTCTTATTATTTTCATAAAAATAAGTTAGTGTAAAGGGTTTAAATTAGTTTTTTACCCAAAAACTCTTAATTAAATTCCTCTAATAACTATATCATGATTAAGCCAAAAGACATTGACTTTTTGCCGGAGAACGCGGGTTGTTACTTATTCAAAGACGATAAAGGCAAAGTACTCTATGTTGGAAAAGCAAAAAACTTGAAAAAAAGAGTTAAATCTTATTTTGGGAAAAACGATCACACACATAAAACAAGAATGCTTGTAGAACGAATAAAAAAGATTGATTTTATTATAACAAAAACCGAGAGTGAAGCGTTCTTGCTTGAAAACAATCTAATCAAACTCCATTACCCTCGATTCAACATTGATTTAAAGGATTCAAGAAGATACGCGTATCTTCGACTCACAAAAGACGCTTACCCAATACTTGAAGTTGTAAGGATTCGAGAAAAAACAGGTGAGTACTTTGGACCATTTACGTCTGGAAGAATAAGAAAAATTGTAATGGACACGATTACTAGAAACTTTAAAATTCTAACAAAAAGACCTTCAAAAAATCTAACAAAGATACTTGATCAAAAAGAATACGCAAAAAGAGTTGCGCTAGCAAGAAAAATCCTCAAAGGCCATAGTGAGAAGCTCATAGCAGAACTAGCAAAAGAAATGGAAAAAAATTCAAAAGCAGAGAACTTTGAATACTCAATTACACTTCGCAATCAAATACAAGCTCTTGCAACAATGAAAGAAAAGCAAGTAATGGAACTAGGTCGAAGCATTGACGCAAACATAATTAACTACGGAGTTTATGGCGGAGAAGTATATCTTTTATTATTCAACGTACGTAAAGGAGTAGTTGAGGACAAACAAGAATTTGTTTTTGATTATTACGACGATTTCTTAGAAGACTTTTTAGCACAAATATATCAAAACCAATTACCTCCAAAAGAGCTAATCATTCCTATAAAAGTCGGAGAATACTTGCAAAATTATTTAACAAAGAAAAGAGGTAGTAAAGTCAAAATCACTACTCCGGTTAAAGGAGAGAAAAAAGAATTGCTAAACTTTGTACACCAAAACATTAATGCAACGTTTTTTGCTGGAAAAGAACGAATGGAAGAACTACAAAAATCAATTCGCTTACCAAAAATACCTACGCTTATTGAGTGCTTTGATATTTCTCATTTAAGCGGAACAAATACGGTTGCTGCAATGGTTGCTTTTGAAAATGGGTTTGCAAAAAAGTCTTTGTATCGAAAATTCAAAATTAAAACAGATGCGGGAGGAGATGATTTAGTCGCAATGAACGAAGCTATCGAACGAAGATATGGTGGAAGCCTTTCAAAAAAAATGAAGTTTCCGGATCTAATCGTAATTGATGGCGGAAGAACACAATTAAACATTGCAATAAGTGTTCTAAAAGACTTGAAACTAACTATTCCAGTGATTTCTCTTGCAAAAGAATTTGAAGAGATCCATGTACCCTATACTAAAATTCCTTTTAGGTTAAACAAAAACAACAAGGGTTTACAAATGATAATCAATATTCGTGATGAAGCGCATAGATTCGCAAACGCTTATCGAAAAACTCTTCAAAGCAAGGGATTTAAATAAAACTGACTATTATTTTTATAGATGATTATATGAAATTTTTTATTATTCACGGATCTATTGGAAATCCTAATTCCCATTGGTTTCCTTGGTTAAAAGACCAATTAATCGCACAAGGACACGAGGCTTTTGCTCCGGCTTTCCCAAATCCACCAAACCAATCATTAGATAATTGGATGAAAGAGTTTGCACCATTACTAGACCAAGTTGATGAAGAAACTGTGTTTATTGGACACTCATTAGCCCCCGCATTTATTTTATCTATTCTTGAAAAATTAAATACACCGATTAAAGCGTGTTATTTCATTTCTGGTTTTTTAGGTTCAATTGGAGATGAAGAGTATGATCCAATCAATAAAACTTTTACTGAAAAAGAATTTAATTTTGATAAGATAAAACAAAATTGTAATAAATTTGTTTGCTTTGCTTCGGATAATGATCCGTATGTTCCTTTCAAAAAGATGAAAGACTTTGCTAAAGAATTAGACTCCGAATTTATTGTTGTAAAAGGCGCCGAACATTTCCAAGATAACAGCGGGTTTACTTCGTTTGAACAATTACTCAAAAAAATAAAAGACGCTCAAAATATCTAAAATTAAGTCGTCTAGAAAGAAGTAAAAAGCTTGCCTAGCGAGATTATTTAAATGGAAAAATACAAATTTGAACTAGGAGAACAATTCAAACTAAAAGCCGGCTTTAAGCCGGCTGGCGACCAAATAAAAGCAATTAGTGAACTTGTTGACGGGATAAAGCGAGGCGTAAACCCTCAAACACTTATGGGTGTAACTGGGAGTGGAAAAACATTCACTATAGCAAATGTTATACAACAAGTACAAAAACCAACTCTTGTATTAGCACATAACAAGACTTTGGCTGCACAATTATTCAATGAATTCAAAGCTTTTTTCCCAGAGAATAGAGTAGAGTACTTTGTGTCGTTCTATGATTATTATCAACCAGAATCATATATTCCTGCAAGCGACCAATACATCGAGAAAGACTCTCAAATAAATGAGTATATTGAGCGAATGAGACTCTCAGCAACTGCTTCACTTATGAGTAGACAAGACGTAATAATTATTGCAAGCGTGTCTTGTATTTATGGGTTAGGAAACCCAGATAATTTCACTGGCCTAGGTTTTGAAATAGAAGTTGGACAAAAAGTTAGCCGAAAAGAGATACAACTAAAACTAATTGAAGCTCAATATGCGCGAAACGATATAGAACTATTGAGTGGAAGGTATCGCGTAAAAGGGGATACAATTGATCTTGTTCCGGGTTATGATCGCGACATTATTCGCATAGAATTCTTTGGTGACAACGTAGAAAAGATATTTTTAATTGACAAAGCTAGTGGAGAAAAGCTAGACGAACTAAAACATTATTTTTTGTTTCCTGCAAGACACTTTGTTGTCCCAGAAGAAAAGACAAAAAAAACAATTGAACTGATAAGAGCTGAACTTGCGACGCGTTTACCTGAACTAGGAATGATTGAAGCTCATCGATTAAAACAAAGAACTAATTATGATTTAGAACTCCTTGAAAACCTTGGTTTTTGTAAGGGAATAGAAAATTATTCAAGACATTTTGATGGTCGAAGCGAAGGCGACAAACCGTTTTGTTTACTTGATTATTTTAAAAACAATTTTTTGATTGTGGTTGATGAAAGTCACCAAACACTGCCTCAATTTAATGGAATGTATAAGGGAGATCGTAAACGAAAAGAAACTTTGGTAGAATATGGGTTTAGGTTACCAAGTGCACGCGATAATCGTCCTCTAAAGTTTAATGAGTTTGAAAAGTACTTGGATAAAGAAGACGTTATTTTTGTTAGTGCTACTCCTGATAAATACGAAAGAGAAAACTCTAAAAAAATTGTTGAACAAATCATTAGACCCACAGGTTTAATCGATCCAGTAATAGAGATTCATGGTACCCAAGGGCAAATGCAACACACATTAGATGAAATTGATAGGATTATTAAAAGAGGAGAAAGAGTTCTTGTTACTACTCTAACAAAAAAACTAGCAGAAGAAGTAAGTGACTTTTTTGCTTCAAAGAAAATAAAATCTAGGTACTTGCACTCTGAAATAAAGACTCTTGAGCGAACAGAACTGTTAAGACAACTGCGAGAAGGTAAGTTTGATGTTTTAGTAGGGATAAATCTCTTAAGAGAAGGAATTGATTTACCCGAAGTAGGTTTAATAGCGATTTTTGATGCTGATAAAGAAGGGTTCTTGCGAGACCAAAAGAGTTTAATTCAAATCATTGGTAGAGCAGCTAGAAACTCGGCGTCAAGAGTAATTCTTTACGCTGATCGTGAAACCAAATCAATGAAAGGAGCTATCGAGGAAACAGAGAGAAGAAGAAAAATACAAATGGAGTACAACAAAAAACATAACATTACTCCTAAAACGATTATCAAACCGATTGAAGCAGCAAAAGTACTTATTACGGACACAAAGCACATTCCAATGAGTGAAAAGAAACGTCTGGTTCCACAACTAGAAGTAGAAATGAAAGAAGCTGCTGATAAACTCAACTTCGAATTAGCTATTGCACTTAGGGACAAGATCGCTAAGCTAAAACAAGAACTTAGCAAAAAATGACTTTGTCCCAAGGAACCTTTGCAACGCTAGTGCATTCGATCTTTAATCCGATTTAGGATTAAGATCCAAATTACAAAGAAGAAAACAATTAGTTTTTGTATTAATGCCGAGCCATTTGAAAAATAAAATA
>JABIDZ010000024.1 GCA_018651445.1 Candidatus Iainarchaeum sp.
ATTGACGTATTTCAACAAGTATTTTTAAACAGACCAAAAACAATTTTTGAATGGAAACAATTATTTTTGTTGATGGAAGTAATTTATATCATTCAATCCAAGAAACGGGTTTTAAACCAAATTATATTAATTATCACAAGTTATTTGAAAAAATCTCTAATGAAACAAATCCTACCGTGCGATTTTATATTACTGCGTTAACAAAAAGTTTTAGCGAGAAAGAAAGAGCTTCACAACAATCTTTCTTTTCAATTCTAAAAAAGAACCCAAATTTGTCAATTCACTTTGGCAAACTTCAAAAAACAAGAATCTCAAACCACCAGAAAAAACAAGTAATTAATTCCCTTGGTTTTTGTAAGAAATGTATTTATAAGGCAAAAACTTTGCTAGATTCGTTCTCAACCGCAAATTTCAAAGAAAAGGGTGTTGATGTAAGAATAGCCGTTGATTTAGTCACACTCAAAAATTTTGAAAGAGCAATTCTAATCTCTGGAGACACCGATTTAGTTCCTGCAGTCGAAATTGCTTCAAAAAACAAAAGAATAATCAATGCATATTTTGATTTAACAAGCGGAAAACAATTACGTGATGTCTGCACAGGAACATTCAGAATAACCGGAGACTTACTCAAAAATTGTTTGAATTATAGAACCCACCGATAGTATCTCATATCAGTGGGGTGCTTAGTAATAACAATCTACACAAAGATATATTTAAGGATTACTACCCTTTCGTTAAAAAGCGAAAATGAATTTAAAGAGTGGTTTATTGTTAGACAAACTCAAGCCTAACGGGACAGGTCTCATAAACTTTATTTATGTGCTTTAGAATAATTCGTCCCACCTATGATATACAAATTGGGCGACCAAGAAAGCGTCATTATGTTTTATGGTTCCAAACTTCGCGAGATAATCTGAAATTGTTACAAAAGAAGAGGGTCTGGTTTCAAACTTTCCACTCACTAGTTTGAGCATTTGATTATACTTTGCCGGAGAAAGCTCATTTCTCTTCAAAAATGCTTTGGTAGCCTTGTCAATCAAAGGGATTCTTGTGCTACCAACTGCAGGAGCAATTACTAGATTTCTTTCTTTTCGCATTTGTTCTCTCAAAAAGAATCCGACTTTGCGACTTCTTTGATCTAAAATCGGAGCATATGTTTCGGCTATCATTCGGTCTGAGAGCGAACGCCAAGGTGTCCAAGAACGAGGTGTGATGGCATGGTTAACAAAATCAATTGTTTTTCCGTATCTATTTGCAAGTTCTGCGACAAATGCTTTTCGTTCACCATATTTAAAACCTCTTTTTCTTCGTTCTCTAAATTCCATATTAATCTCAATAAATGACTGTATTAAATCAACTTTTCGTCTTCTATGTGCTGGCAATTTTTCAAATTGCCCCGCAAACCTTTTACTTTGCCCTAGCAATGCTTGTCTTAATTTAGGCACTAGATAACTAGATTTTTCTTGTTTTGCTGCAAGTCTCTGCCCTTTTTCATTCAAAGCATACGTAACTTTTTGTGCCTTTTTTGATCTGGTTACTAATCCTGCATCCATAAGAAGGTTCATTGCTTTTGTAACAGTCGGACTGTTTGCAAACCCAGTAGTTTTCCCTCCTCGGGGCAAAGAAGATTTACTAAAATATATTGCCCCCTTTGGACCTCTAGCAAGTTCCATAAATATTCTAAATGCAATATTTTCTTGCGGCAACGTTTTTGCTGAAAATTTCTTGCTTTCAATAACCCACAAATAATTTTGTCCGCCAAAACCCTTTGATCTTTGAGGAAGCTTAACTGCCAGCCCCATGTGTTCCAACAATAATAATGCTTCGTTTGCTTGTACCCTTTTACATTCTAATTCATTAGCTAATTCATGCGTAGTATATACTTTTCCAGACTCCATTTTTTTCAAAATCTTCGATGGCACATCGTGTTTTACTGCACTCAAAATATGAACTACTGCGGTGGAAACATTTGATCTTCCTTCTTTTTTCAAAAATTGAGTCGCATTGTTCAACGCGTTAACATACGGTAATAATTTCTTGCACTCTAACCCATATTCAAATGCTAATGCAGCAACAACTTCTCGCCCATTAACTGCGCCATATCTCTGACTTCCCAATAATTCTAATATCCTTAATACTCTTTGTGAAGATGCTTCATGAATTGTTGGTTTCTTTCCTTTCACTCTAGCCCTATGCTCAAGTTTATCAAGCAATTCATCAGGAACAACCAATTCGGGTTCTTTCATCGACCTAACTTGCCGGTATTGTCCAATTAATTTTTCCGGTTTTTGCAGCGCTCGTTCAGCCGGAACTTTTCCAACAAACTTACGCATTCTCAAACTACGCATACAATAGAATAAGACGCTTTGAACAATAAAAAGGTTTATTTAATTAAAAAAAAGGAGGTTGGGAGGATTTCTCCTCCCGCCCAGAGTTGATTTTGAGTATAATGGCTTCAGCCATTCTTTCCGTGAACGGAAATGAACTTTGTTCATTTGGGTTTTAGTTAATGAAGTCTAGGTCAAGTTCTCGGTCTCTTCGAACTGTACCAGATTCTTTTGTTAGACCTTTCACTGCGTCACTTCGGATATATGGTGAGTTAACCCCTGTGAAAATACAAATTACTTCTAATTTGTTTTCAAAAGTTGGGTCTACTCTTGCTCCCCAAATTACATTTGCTTTTGGATCGATTCTGTCTGTTAACATTTCTCCAACAGCATTTGCTTCTCCTAGAGTTAGATCGGGGCCTCCAGTAATGTGAATCAAACAACCAGTTGCTCCACCGATATCGATGTCAAGTAAAGCGTTTTTCAAAGTGTCTTCAACAACTTCGTTTACTTTGTCAACTGATTTGCTTTCCCCTACTGCGATTACTGATAATCCTTGGTTTGACATGATGTTTCTAATATCTGCGTAATCAAGATTTACTAGTGACGGTTGTGTAATTGTTTCAGTGATCCCTCTAACAGTTCTGGCAATTACTTCGTCCGCAACTTTGAATGCATCTTGAATTGGCAAATTAGGCACAAGTTCTACTAATCGGTTATTATCAATAACTACAACTGTGTCCGAAACTTTTTGTAACGAACTAATTCCTTCTTCGGCTTTGATCAAACGAGCTTTTTCTAGTGCAAATGGATATGTTACCATTGAAATTACTATTGCTCCTTGGTCTCTTGCAATTCCTGCTATGATTGGCGAGGCACCAGTTCCTGTTCCGCCACCCATTCCGGCAGATAAAAATAGCATATCTACGCCATTTAGTACTTCTTCAAGAGCATTTCTTGATACTTCAGCTGCTTTTGCTCCAACTTCTGGATAAGCGCCTGTTCCAAGACCCCTTGTAACGCTTTTTCCAATCAAAATCTTTGTTACTTCGTCGTTAACAATCGCCAAGTGTTGTTTGTCAGTGTTAACTGCTACTAGATGTGCTCCTGCAACACCCATTGCGGCTAAACGATTAACAGCGTTGTTTCCTGCTCCGCCTACTCCGGCAACCATTATTTTTGGTGTACCAAATTCTTCTAATTTATCTTCTGATGCGGATTTTGTAACACCAGAAACTGCATTTTCTACTATAGATTTCATTATTTTCACCCCTGCTCTTATATTTTAGCAATAAATATAATCTGAATATATATCTGCTTAAGTTATTTATAAAGCTTTTGATTATGTATATGATAAATAACACGTTAAAACCAGTAAAAGGAGCCATTTCTTGGTTATTTTTGTTTTGCGTATTTCTTATTTTTGCTTTTCCTCTCATTTAAATGATATTTAGTTTGTTTTTACAACCAAAATAAGAAAAAAAGTATTACCTTGATTCTATAAAGTGTTAAATAGGCTTAGAATCGATTAAACGAATCTTAAATAGATTTAGAATACAGATATATGTCTTAATCTTACCCCGTTATTATGTGTGAGGCATATTGATATTATGTAGACTGTAAACAAAGTACATGTTAATTGTTGTCAACCACGATCCAAACACAAACACGTTATGTAGATGACTAATTAAAATAGTTGTCTGGGCAGTTTTATCTCTGCCCAATAAAAAATTAATATTCTTCACATTTTAATTGGAAGTACGCTGTTTCATGCGAACAAGACGGACATCTTCCTGGCGGAGTAGTTCCTTTGTGTTCATAACCACATTTTTTACATACCCAAGTCTTTTCTTCACTCTTTTCAAACATTGTTTTATTCTTCACATTTTCAAGTAATTTAGCATATCTTTCCTCATGATGAGCTTCAGCCATCCCAATTGCCTTTAATTTACCTGCAATTTCTATTAAACCTTCTTCTTCAGCTACTTTAGCAAATCCCGGGTACATTTCACTTGTTTCAAAGTGTTCTCCAGCAATAGATCCTTCTAAGTTTTTCTCTGTGCTAGCAAACATCGCAGCACCCTCGGCATCTACTTGTATTGGTCCAATTTCTTTACCCATTTTAATAGTTAATTCGTTAATCATTTTGCTTAATTGCTTTGCGTGTTCTCGCTCATGCTCAGCCGTTTCAGTAAAAATCTCTGATAATTGTTCATAACCATCCTTTTTCGCTTGTTTTGCGTACATCGTGTACCTATTTCTTGCTTGGCTCTCACCAATAAATGCTTTGTGCAAATTCTTCAAAGTTTCTTCCATATTATCACCACACTCGTTTAAGTAACAGAAATAAGAACAAAGATTAAATAAAAGTATTCAATGAAAAGAAATTCATTTAATTTATTGTGCACGATCACAATACATGTCTTTGTCTAAATCAATAAATTGCCCACATTCTCCAGTACAAAGTTCATCAACTTTTCCTTTTGTACAAGTATTTGAATAAGCGTTATCAACAACTAGGTTGTCATCACCTAAATCTGCTTCGTTTGATTCCGAATCAACATTATCAACGGAATTTGCACCAGTACAACCAAATAATACGGTCACGACTATAATTAATAACAAAATTAACATTATCTTACTTTGCATTCTCTCACACTCGAGAAAAATATTTTTTTGTCATGCTAGTCATAAACTTCCAGTTCAAAGCCACGTGTACAAATGCAAGGATAACCGCGATTAATCCGCTCCAGTCATGCAAAATACTTAATTGTAACCCTGGCAGTACATTGTATAAACCAAGTCCTGGCCATTTTAGCAAACCCGTAACTGCAACAATAACAAACGCAACTAAAATTAGGACATCAACAATATAATTCCATTTTACTTTATCCATGTAAATCACAAGTAGAACATTCTTTTCATTAAAAAAGCTTTGCGTTGAAAAGATAAAAACAAATTATTTTCCACTCGTGTTCTTTGAAAAGATTTA
>JABIDZ010000043.1 GCA_018651445.1 Candidatus Iainarchaeum sp.
AATGGTTTTAGCATTTCGGTAAGCCAAGCCTTCTCGGCAACACAATCAGAGTCGATAAACAAAATTATTTTTCCTTTTGCGCACTTTGCACCTGCGTTTCTAGCTTTTGCTGGGCCAGTATTCTTTTGATGTAAATAAACTAGCTTTTTTGATTTGATTTTCTTAACTTCTTGTGCCGTTTCATCTGAACTACCATCGTCAACAACAATGATTTCAAAGGTCTTTTTGGTTTGTTGCGATAATAGTGCGTTAATTACTGGTTTAATTATTTTTTCCGCATTATAAGTCGGAATTATCACAGACGCGTCCATTTCATTTCCTCAAAATATATTTAATAAGCGTTAAACCGCCTTTAGCGATTCTTGGGAATTCTTTTGGATGAGTTATTGCTTGCACAGCTTTTGCAAACATGTATTGTGGGCGCATATAAAATCGTCTTCGTGCTTCATCAGTCAATTCATTTAGTTCGCGAGCAGTTAAGCCTGGTCGACTAAGTAAAGTTCTATGGGTTCCGTCTTTGTTTAACCAATCCTTCCATTTCTTTGCTTTTAAATATCCTTTTCGTTTAGCCCAATTATAAGTTTCTGTTCCAGGGTAAACCATTACTGGAAAAAATTGTGCAGTATCCGGATTTAGTTCGCGGGCAAACGCGGCAGTTTTTCTAATAGTTTCTTTTGTTTCGCCTTGATTTCCAAACATAAAACAACCATGAACCATTATGTCTGCTTTTTTGCTGTCTTTCATAAATTGTCTGATTCCGTTCGGAGTAGTTCCTTTGTGAATATTATTTAGTATTTTTTGATCTGCACTTTCAATGCCTACACACATTAATCTACACTTAGCTTTTTTCATCCATTTCAAAACTTCTAATGGAACATCTGCTCGTGCATTACAACTCCACGTAAGCTTAACCTTTTTCTTTATCATTAGTTTGCATAAATCAATTGTTCTTTTCTTGTCTTGTGTGAGTGTGTCGTCTTCAACCATTACTTCTTTTACTTGTGGTAAATTTTCTTCGATCCATTTGAATTCGTTAACAACACTTTCAATACTTCGTTTTCGGTATTCATGTCCAGAAAAGGTTTGTGGCCACTTACAAAAAGCACATCGATTTGGGCAACCTCGTCCAGTTAGGATAGTAATTTCCGGGTACATTACTGAAGGATAAAAATAATCTTCTACTTTTAGATGTTTCGCATAAATTTCTGAAACGAATGGTAACGAATCCAATTCTTTTTCACTTGGCGGATTTCGCTCAAGTGTTTTAATAATCTTTTTTCCTTTTTTATAAACAATTCCTTTTACGTTGCTCAAACTCTTCCTTTTTTTTAATACGTCTGCAATTTCGGGTAAGATAAAATCATATTCGCGTATCGCAACAGCATCTGCTTTGCTTTCTTTCAAACTTCTTTGGGGCAAAACACTTACATGGTCGCCAACAAGAACAACAAAGGCTTCCATTTCTTTTTTTATCTTTTCAACAAATGCAATATCATTATCAAAAGACGGCGTAACGGTGTCAACTACAATCATTTCGGGTTTAAACTTTTTGATTTGTTCCATAGTTTCTTTTAAACTCAAATTTTTTCCAGAAGCATCAAGTAATTTTGTTTTATGTTTCTTGTTTTCGAGTGCACCAGTAGCATATGATAGCCAGATAGGGAAATATACACAACCACCTTTGCTTACGCCGGGGCTTCTAGACGTTCTTGAAAACTTTTCAACGTATGGTGGATTTAACAACAAAATATTCATGTTTATCACTAATAGAATAAAAAAACTTCACTTATTAAACCTTCTTGGTACATTCAAATTAACAGTTTTTTGTACTTTATGCTGCCATATAGGCGAACTGATTTAATCGCGATAACATAAGCTAAGCCCATTAAAACGATTAATATTTTCTTTACAAAAGTATCGCCTTTTACGAGTACAACTCCTTGTGGAGAACTTAAATCAAAATTACCTTTCCATAATCCAGTTGCAACTGCGAAATCTTTTTTTGGGTTTCTTATAAAACCAAGTTTAATATCAAAGAAGTCAATTCCTCGTGTCGGATGTTTTTTGTAAAGCAAGGGATCAAAACGATGAATCTTTAATCGGCTCCAACCGTACTTTAATTTATTTTTAAGTGTGGGGATATTTAGCTTGTGTTCGTGTTCAAACTTTGCGGTTTTATATGTAAAGACACTTTTGTATCCCTTATCAAAAGCTCTAAATGCTAGGTCAGTATCGTCGCGAAAACCAGTTCCTTTTTCATTGAAATCTTCATCAAAGCCATTTAAGTCTTGAATGATTTTTGTTTGCCAAACCGTTGCGTTTCCGCCCGTATCAGAAAATGGAGAAACAAAAGCAATGCTTTTGTTATTAAAATAACTAAGAATTGTTTTAACAAAGTCTTTTTTATAAAAAATGTCTCCTGCAGAAAGACACAAGTATTTACTATTTGCTTTTTTGATTGCTTTATTCAATCCTTTTACTCTGCCGCGCCCTTGGGTGTTTACAAATTCAACGTTTTTATTTTTTTTAGCAAGTTTTATTGCTATTTTGTCTGAACCATCCGTGCTTTTGTCATCAACGATTAAAACATGTATTTTTCCTTTGAAGGTTTGTTTCAAACAAAGCGATACATTTCGCTCTATTGTGTTTCCCTGATTTTTTGTAGCAATTACAAATAATAAATCTGATTTAACCATTTTTTATTCACCCACGCTAGACACGAACGCATCTATTAATTTGATAATTCCTTTTGCATGCAACGTTTCTTTCATTTTAATCTTTTTTGCGTCTTTAATCGCGTTCTCTAGTTCGTTAACACTTGCAATTACTATCGCTTGTTTCTGCTTTTTAATTGCATCAGACAATTCTAGTTGGTGATCGTTTGTATGTTCTCCAAATTTCTTTTTTCTTGGAACAACAATCATCTTTTTCTCAAGTTGCAAAGCAGTTCCAATGTTTCCTTCGCCGGCGTGCGTAATAAACAAACTACATTGTTTTATTTTCTCATCAAATTCTTCTAAGCCAAGGAACTTTTTTCCTTTGAATCTTTTTGGTTGGTACGTTGAGTGTCCAACTTGTGCAAAAACACTTTGAGTAATAACTTTTCTAGCGATCAATTCGTCAACCGCTTTTAACAATCTATCAAATTGTTGTTTGTGTGTTCCTACTGAAATAAAAATCAAAATATCGAACCCCCAAATTTTCCTTTTGGATAGAATTGTTCTATTTCTTTCCATTGATAAATAAATAAATCGGCAATAGGGTAAACCATCTTTCCAGTAATACTTGGTTTACTTGGTCTACAAAAACTTTCAATGTAAATTATCTTTTTTCCAAATAACTTTGCGAGATAACAAGTAGCTAGGGCAGTATCTGCACCAGTAGAAATAACGATATCTGGCTTTTCCTTTAAGAGTATTTTGAGACTTTGAAAGAAGTTTAATGCAAAACGAAGCGGATTTCGTGAAGGGCACTCAACAAAATAAGTTTTTTCTTTGTTCGCTAAGCTTTTTCCATCTTCTCGTGCAAGAGTAACAAAATAATGTTCGTGTTGTTTGTAAAAAGGTTTTAGTTGAATAATTTCTTTTAAATGTCCGCCAGCACTCGCAGTCAAACAAATCTTTTTTGTTTTTTCCAATCTTTCACCTAAATCATAATTATTTGTAAGTAATTTAAACTTGCGATTGTTAATGCAAATATACAAATTAAAAATTGTGTAAACAAAATTCGTTTCACAATTTGTTTTTCAGTGGCTTTGCCATACATAAAATAATGTGTTAAACTTTGTTTCTTTTTTGGAGCGCATAACAAACCGTTTTTTGGTATTCCAAAACTCTCGGCTTGGAATTTTGATTTTGATTTCAAATAAAGCTCAACAAAGAACAATACTAATAATATAACTCCAATTTTTTCCATGTCTCCAAGTATTGCGATTACTGCAATGCTTGCTCCGCTCATTAAAGTTAAACCGTCGCCTCCAAAAATTTTTGCAGGCATCCAATTATATTTTAGGAAAGCTATTAATGCACCGATCATTGCTAATGCGATTATTAATGCTTCAATTTTTCCTGTAAACAACGCGATTATCGCAAGCGTTCCAATAATTAACGCAGCTAACCCGGCTTCTAAACCATTTAAACCCGCTAACATATTAGTTGCATTACTTGCGCCAGTAACACCAATAGGAACAAGGATTAATGAATAAATTACTCCAAAACTGATTGCGATTCCAAAAGGAAGAATAAAAGTTTCGGGTAACAAACCGATAAATGGTAGCGACATGGGTGGATTACTTACGCGTACAGCCATTAATGGTAATGCGGCAGCAACAGGAAACAAAGCATGTTGCCATTGTCTGATTCCTTTTTTCCATCCAATTAAATCGTCAATTGTTCCTATAAAACCAATTAAAATAATTGTGAGTATTCCTGCAAGGAATGGTAATAAGTCTAGATTAAATCCCAGGTATGTTGAAAGGAAAATTGCAAATATCGCTCCAAAGATAAAACCAAGAAAGATTGGTATTCCTCCAAGTTCTGCTACAGTCGTTTTCTTGTCTTTGTTCATGTCTTTTCCGACAAAACCACTTTCGCGTAATATAGGGATTAATTTCGGAATTAATATATAGACTGTAATAAACGAGACTAATAGTATCGTAGCATAAACGGATATTAAATAAAGCATAATAGAAAGAAATAATTTGTTGTTTTTAAGTTAGCTGGTACAATATTTAGTTAGTTAAAGGATTTCAAATATCTTGATATTTCCATTAGAAAAAACTTCTTTGTAATACGTTTTTGTTTCGTCACTATTAAACCAAACCTTCGCTAGATTAGACGCGTTTGAAGTTGCATCTAATATAATCATTGAATTAGTTGTGTTCTTATAAAAGTAAATTGGAATTTGTCCGTTATAGAAATCTGTAGGCATCATGTTCCAGTTGCTAAATGAATCTAATTGTGCGCGACTAATCTCAAAACTAGTATTGTATTGATTAAATACTCTTCCTTGACAAGTAAGTGTGTCTTCTCCAGAACAATTTGCATATCCTGTGCCATAATATTTTCGATCTATTGGTGAATCTAGTTTTCCTGCCGCATAGAACTCCATGGTAGGTAGACTATTGAATTGCCCAGATTGTAGGATGACATAATCGGCACCGATTTTATTTGAAACGATGTCATATGCTTCATTCGTGTCAGGTAATATTAAAAATTTTGCATAATCTGCATTTGCTTCTTGAATGTAATTTCTATTATCTGAAGAGACTCGTCTTTCGGTTATGAATGAAATCATGTGGCCTTCGCCCCACCAATTAAATAATTTTGCGTCTTCGGGGGTATTTGCCGTAATCCAATCCATTGCTTCGATCCATTCGTGATTACTATTTGCATGTGGAGAATAATCTGGCATAAAGATTGCCGCGGCACCGACTCCAAGTAATAATAAAAAGCAAGTTACAATTATGATGCTTTTTGCTTCAATTCCTTTTCCAAAATCGTATTTTTTGAGTAACTCAAATATTAGATAAACTGTAATTGCGGCCCCCGTGACTACACCTAAACCAAAAACAAATGTGAATTTTAGTTTGTACCACGCCATTATCAAAGTGATTATCGTCCAAAACCAAAAAATCATTTGCGGGTGAGACTCCTTTTTCCTAAAGAAATACAAACAAATAGGCATTGCAAATAAAGCAACCCATGGGAAAACTATTAATGCATTATATTTTGTTCCAAAGAACTGGCTTCCAGTACTTTCTTCTCCAACCATTGAAGCAAGTGTTGTTCGGTCAACTAAATCGGGTACAGACGCAAACAAAATGAACATTGCTAATAAAGTTATATATAATCCGATGATTACTAAGAAAGCAAAGAGCTTTTTTGTGTCTTTGCTAGATTTACTAACAAAAAAGCTTATTCCGATAACTGCCAAAATACCGATTATAGTTAAGATTGATATTAGTAAATATCCTAGTGGAATTATTTGGTTGACTCCAATAATAAATCCATCAAACCAAACCCCAGAGTAATAAAGCAAATCCATTAAAGTTAGTATTCCAAGCGCACCCAAAACTTTGACGGTGAAAGTGAAGAATTCTGATTTAAGTAACGGCTTTTTGTCTGTTTGTTGACTCGATATTTGTATTATCCCAAAAATGAAATACGGTATTAATATGAATGGGATTAATAAGTACATTGACCACGTCCAAGACATTATCCCAAAGAATACTCCTGCTAAAACAAAATTAAGTATTTCTGCTCTACCCAGTTCTTTTTTCTTTACTGCACGTACTAAGAAAATAAATCCAATTCCCATCCATAAAAAACCAAGCGAATTATCTCCTTGCGCTCCAGCCATTGTTCGGTAAGCAAAAGCAGGGGTTACTGCTGCTAAAAATGCAGTTATTACTCCAACCTTTTTACTGTTAAAAATTTCTTTTCCTAAAAAATACATTCCAACACTAATAAGTGCACCAAATACTATTGGGAAGAATTGTACTGAAAACATTAGTAGTTCTTTGCTAAATGCCCCGAGTGAAATCACACTGTATAATACTGCACTGAGCCAATGGTAAACTGAGGGTTCTTGTGCTTTTGAACCACCTATTTGATAATACGCTAAAGGATCAGGATTTGGTACGGAACCAGTTGTTACGATGTCTTCTACTAACCTTGCGTGGTAATATGCATCGGGTTCAAATAAATAGTTTCCTTCGTATCTAACGATGTTAGATCTAATGCTC
>JABIDZ010000037.1 GCA_018651445.1 Candidatus Iainarchaeum sp.
AAATTCAAGAAAACTAGCGCTAAAGTTACAGTTAACAAAGAAGTAGAAGAATTCAAAAACGGAGAAAAAGTACAAATCGTAATTGATTCAAGCTACCATGCAGGACTCCCAGACAAAGGATTCCACGGTTTAACAGGTTACATATCTGGAAAAAGAGGAAAAGCTTACGAAGTAGAACTAAAAAAAGGAAAAAAAGATTTTATGGTTGTGACTACACCAGCGCACCTAAAGAGATTAAAATAGAATTGATATTTAATTAATGATTATTAAGGAATTGATATTATGGGTGAAGGAAAAATAATTGAAATGAAACCAGTTTCTCTTTACGAGGTAAAAGACATTCTAAAAGAACGTAAGTCTGAAAAAGAATTAACTTACGAACAAGATGTTACACTTAAATTCGTTGAAAAATTTGCTAAAATAACTGAAAAACAAACAAATGATTTGTTAAAAGGACTTGATGAAATAGAGTTTTTGAAAGAAGATGCTAATTTAAAATATCAAATAGCTGCGGCGCTACCAACTAAACTAGAACAAGTAAGATTATTTGTTCCAAAAGAGATTGAAGCTAGTGACGAAGATTTAACTAAGATTCTTGAGCTGACTAAGCCGCTTGGGGAAAAGTTGTAACTTGTGTTACAACCTTTTTTTAATCAATAAAATGGTTTTTTATAAGGTAGGTTATATAATTTAGGTAATAAAAAAGTGATATTATGGGTGAAATGAGAGCAGAAGAGCAGTGTATCGTGTTGGATTACATGCCAACGGGAAAATCATCTGCGATTAAAACAGAAGCACTTGCGCAAATACTTGGTAAAGAATACTTTACATTGCTAGAGGTAACTCCAAAACCGGGAAAAGCTTTTAGTGTTGGAGAAGAAGTTTATGTTGGAAAAGAAGAACGAGAAAAAGTTGAATTGATAAAAGGTAGAATAGCTTTCAAAGACTTGACTTCAAATTCTTTGTCAGAACTAGAAGACACAGTTTTAGACATGGTTGAAGAACAAAAAGACAAGTTCTTGAATTTTTTTAATAACGCACGCGCGATTTCTCTTAAAAGACATCAATTAGAATTATTGCCAGGAATGGGTAAAAAGCACATGATTGACGTACTTGATGAGAGAGACAAAAGTAAGTTTGAATCTTTTGAAGACGTTGTTAAACGTGTAAAAGGAGTACCTGATCCAAAAAAAGCAATTGTTAAAAGAATTGTTGAAGAACTAGAAGGGCCAGAAGACAAGCACTACTTGTTTGTTAGACCTCCGGCAGCGCCACGAAGATTCTATCCTCAAAGACGAAGATACTAGCAATGATTCGGATAGTTTTCACTTAGATTTAGTTATAACTGGTTTGATAAAATGGATTTATTTAGCGAACTACAAAATTTAATGGTGAAATATCATTTCAGACCATCAAAAAAACTATCTCAATTCTATTGTATTAACGAAGCGTTACTACGTTTTCTAGTAAACTCAGCAAAGCTTGAAGCAAAAGACGTTGTTCTTGAGATTGGTCCGGGAACGGGTTTTCTAACAAGACGCTTGCTTGAAAAATGCAAAGTAGTTGCAGTAGAACCAGACCCTAATATGATCGAATTATTAACAAGCGAATTTGAGAAAGAAATTGCTAGCGGAAAACTAACTCTTGTAGAGGATGATGTTTTAGAACAAGATTTCAAAAAACTTGGAGTAAACAAGATTGTTGCGCTCCCGCCATACCATATTTCTTCAGGAATAATGACAAAAATTATTTTGTCGCATGTTGATTCAGCTGTTTTAGTATTTGATAGTGGCTTTATAGAAAAAGTTGTGTCTTTTGAAGGGTGTATGAATTACAACGCGCTAACTGTTGTAACAAATCTTAATTCAAAAGCAGAGTTACTTGAGAAAGTTGAATCAGAATCATTTTTTCCAAAACCAAATTGTGTTAGCGGAGTGCTAAAACTAGAATTTGATCGAAAAAACAATTCAAAAGAATTTCTAGCATTCTTAAAAGAATTATTTAGACATAAAAACAAGGATCTTTCAAGAGCGCTAAAACAAGCCGCGCCTTTTCTTGAAAAAGAACTTTCATGGAAAAAAGAATTGACTAAAAAGTTTAACGAAATGGATTTATCAAATAACAAAGTATACGCTCTTTCTCCCGAAGAATTACTAGAAGTTTTTGAAGAACTAAATGAATAAGATTTCGTAACTAAATCAATTATTTAATTTTTTTTAGAACAACCGTTTTGAGTACGAAAGGCGGGTTTCCTTTTGCGTAACTAATTGCTGATGCTAACTTAACTTTGTTTTCTGCAAAAATAGTATAGATTGGCTCGCCTTTTTTTATTTTGTCTCCTTCTTCTTTATGTAATAACACGCCTGCTTTTTTGTTTGCAGGTGCTCCTGCTAAACGAGCGACCTTTGTAAATCCATGCACTTTCAAATCTTGTATTATCCCGTCTTCCTCTGCTTTGAACACTTGGTTTAATGGAGAATAAATTATCTTTGCACTTGAATCAATTTTTCCACCTTGGGCTTTAATAATTTCTTTCATTTTCTTTAGTGCTTCTCCTGACTTTAGAATCGCAACAGCCTTTTTATATCCTTTAGTAGTTCCTGCTAAACCAGCTAACTCAAAAATAGCTCCTGCTAATTCACAACTCTTCTTTGCTAGGTTATCAAATCTTTTTCCTTCAAGGATTTCTAAAACATATTTTGCTTCAAGGGCTGGTCCAAAAGCTAAACCGCTTGGTTCATCTCCACTAGTTATTACTGCTTCTACTTCCATTCCAATTTCTTTTCCAATTTCAACAAATTTTCTAGCCATTCTAACTGCTATTTTTCGATCCTTTATCTTGGCTTCTACTCCAACCGGCAAATCAATTACAACAAATTTACTTCCAACACTAGCTTTCTTTGCTAATACAGACGCGATCACTTGTCCTTCGGGGTCAAGTGCTAACGGGTGTTCAATTTTTATTATTTTGTCGTCTGCAGGTGCAAGATCAACTGAACCGCCCCAAGAGATTACTCCTCCAACTTCTTTTGTAATCTTTTTTATTTTTTCAAAACTAATATTTACGGGAGCTAGTACTTCCATTGCGTCTGCAGTGCCCGCAGCACTAGTAATACTTCGTGAAGAAGTTTTTGGCATATAAAGTCCTTGCGAAGCAATGATTGGAACAATAATCATTGTTGCTCGTCCGTTTACTCCTCCAACACTGTGTTTGTCTACAACAGGAGAAACATCAAAAGAAATCTTTTGTCCGTTTTCAATTAATGCTTTTGTCATATCGGCAGTTTCGTCTATATCAAATCCTTTCATGTAAACCGCGGACATGAATGCACTTGCTTCTATATCTGATAATCTATTATCAGAAATATCTTTTACAATTTCGTCGAGTTCTTCTTTTGAAAGTTTTTCTCCCCGCATTTTCTTTTTAATAAAATCAACACTCTTAATCATTGGTGTTGCACTAACATCAACTAGTTGATGTGTTTTAACGCCAAGTAGTTTTGTTGTCTCGTTAAAAAAGCCGATATTGTTTTCTGCAACCATTGAAGAAGTAATATCTACGATAGCAACGCAATTTTTTCCTGTTCGCTTGCTTTTGATTTCTACTCGGTCGCCCGGAAACAAGCCGAGTTCTTTAGCATCTATTTCGTTTAGAACACAAATAACTTTTCCACTATCGATGTTAAACGTTTTAACCTTCAAACTCTGAGAAAAACCACTCATAAAAATCGATTTAATTAGGCTTTTGTGGTTATTAATGTTTTTGGAAACGCTCAAATAAAAAATCAGCGAGTGATTATTAGTTTATCCATTTCTTCAAGCATTTCTTTTGGCTTTCCTTTGCTAAAATGATCTCTTGCCGGTTTTAATATATCGATTAGGCTTTCAGTAATCGCATTTTTTAGATCCATTGGATGTAATTCGCCTTTTGCAAAATCCTGTTTGAGTGCGTCATAAGATTCATACGTTTTGTTGCCACCAAATTTTTCTGGGCGAATAATATCTAGTTTGTCTCTGAAATTAAAACAAATCGTTTTTGCCCAATTAAGAACTGGATTGAAATCAATTTCTTTTTCCATACAAAACGCTTTGTTCATTTTTCGTTTAATTTCTTCTGACGAGTCATGTATGAATACGCAAGAATCTGGACTAGATTTTGACATCTTTAATTCAGATAAATAATCTTTTAGTTTGTCTTTTGGAATAGGCCAGACAGGCGGTTTTCCAAGACCGGATATTAATCCGTGGTGTACTGCAACAGGTTTAATTTTTTCACCTTTTTTGTTTTTAATTGGCGCCGAAGTTAGTTTTAGTCCAACGTCTCTTGCAACAACTTCTGCCTTTCTTTGATCAATACCTGCGTGTGGCAGATTAACTCCTTGAATAAAAATATCTGCGACTTGCATTGGAGGGTAGATTAGTTTTGCAAAGTCCACAGAACCACCTTCTTTTCTTCCAAGAATGGTTATACTTCGCATAACCCTTGCAAGCGATGTATTTTTACTAACATCCACCATTGTTTGCCAATACAAATCATTATTGTGGTATAAATCTGAGCCTAGAACAAATTTTACTTTTTCTGGATCTCCACCAACACATTTTAAACTTGCTTTCATGCCCTCTTTAAAATATCCAACCGCAACTTTTCTAATTAACTCAAGGTCTCCGCCAAGTTTATCATTAATCCAAGAGTGCCAATCGGCAAGAAAAACGGATGTCTCTACTCCTGCATCCATAAAATCTTTCACTTTCGACATACACATTAAACCAGTGCCTAAATGAATTTTTCCGGAAATCTCAAAACCAATATAATGTTTAATTTTTTCTCCATTTTCTATAAGTTTCTTTAAATCGTCTGAAGTCAGAACTTCTTCAGTATTTCGGGTAATTAATTCGATCCTTTTTGCGTTATCCATAACAAAACAGAGCCAAAAAACATTTTTATTACTTCGTGCACTATTAATAGCAGTAAACCGTATGTATTTGGTGAGAAATTAGATGAAAGCGTATTTATACATGATTTTGGCGGCTCTGTGCTTGGCCAGTATTGGTGTATTAGTTAAGATGATTGGCAACGCGATTCCTCCATTAACACTCGTGTTTTTCAAACTTTTTATCGGTTTCTTGTTTTTATTAATTGTAACTCCTTTTGTTAGCACAAAGTTTTTGAGAGTAGATCTTGTAAAAGTAGAAAAATACTTTTGGATCGGAGTAGTATATGCTTTTGCG
>JABIDZ010000027.1 GCA_018651445.1 Candidatus Iainarchaeum sp.
TAAAATTAGGACATCAACAATATAATTCCATTTTACTTTATCCATGTAAATCACAAGTAGAACATTCTTTTCATTAAAAAAGCTTTGCGTTGAAAAGATAAAAACAAATTATTTTCCACTCGTGTTCTTTGAAAAGATTTAAATACTTCGGACACCGTAGCTTCTTTATGCCTAGAGGAGTTTCAAATGCACAATACCGCAAGCGGTTAAATGCACAATTTGCATTCCGCGAAAAAAATATGGCTGCTGCTAAAAAACAACTAACGGCATTGAGAAGAAAACTAACTTTAAAGCTTGCAGAGCTCGGAAAAAAAGGCATAAAATCTCCAGAAACACATAGTCAAGCACGTAAACTCATTAAAGCAATAAGAGATGAACAAAATTGGCATGACCACAATGATCAAATTCATGAAAATATGACGCTAGGTTTATCAGGAGTAAGTATCCAACCCGCTTCAAAAGAAGAAGAAGTATTATTTAAGAGAGGGATAAATGGTGCAATATTAGGACCGGTCGAGGGTAGAACCGACCCAAGTAAACTAAGAAAAAGAAAAACGCGTTAGAAAGCGTTTATAAACTTTTACAAAAAAACATATCTATACCAATGAATTAAAGTAAGTATTACGCCTCGGTGGCTCAGTAGGTAGAGCGTCCGACTGTTAATCGGATGGTCGTAGGTTCAAGTCCTACCCGAGGCGCTTACTTTTATACCCACTTCCGTGCTTTTGCAAAAAGCACATTTGTGTACTTGATACCGACGGCCAGCCGTCGAAAAAAAGAAAACAGGGGCGATTGCCCCGAAAAAATGTTTTTTATTTTGCTAGTTCTGCTTCAATGATTTGTTCGAAAGCTGATAATGGTTGTGCTCCAACAAGTTTTGTTCCGTTAACAAAGAATGTTGGTGTTCCACTAACACCTAGTTTTTGCCCATCAGAAAAATCTTTTGCTACTTCTTGTGCCATCGCACCAGAATCCAAACAGACATCAAATTCGCCTTCATCAAGACCTATTTGTTTTGCATATGTTTTTAGATTATTAACTCCGATCGCATTTTGATTTTCAAAGATTTTGTCGTGCATTTCATAGTACTTCCCTTGTTCTCCAGCACATTCCGCAGCTTCAGCAGCTTTTTGTGCATTAGTATGAAACTCTAACGGAAAATCTCGGTAAATGAAACGAACTTTCCCCGTATCAATATACTTTGTTTCCAAATCAGAGAGCGTCTGTGAAAAAAATGTTTCACAAAACGAACACTCAAAATCTGAGAACTCAACAATTGTTATTGGCGCGTCTAATGAACCTTTTACTGCGTCGTCATCCGCAATTTCTGCAAATGGATCATTCGCCGGAACCGTTTGTTCGATTTGTTTTTCGCCTGCAAAATCAACCGCACAACTTTCTTCTACTGCCGCGGGTTGAGAAAACAAAACAGCTAAGTTAGCCACCCCAACAATTAGTATTACTACTAACAATGGGATTACAATCCTCCATTTCTTTGAACAATCACAAGTCTTTATTTCTTTACTCATAAAATAACCTCCTTTTTTGAAGAAAAAGCAACTGAAACCATACATATAGTTTGGTGAAACCATTGCAAAGAGAAGCGCTTTAAAAAAAGATGTACTCGCATTAATTGCATGGAATTAAACGTTAACTTTGCAGACAAAAAGATAATTGCAGGACTAATTGCTTTGATTTGTGTTATTGCAATTGTTTTTTACTTACCTTCAATTGTTTCTATGAGCGAACCAGAAGCATGTTTTGTTGGCGGCGTTTGCCAACACGAAGAAAGAGTTGGTTTATTGACATTAATGATTCCCGTATTTATTCTAATAGGAATTGCTATCGGAGCATTAGTATTCTTATTTATGACGCAAAGACTTGAAAGCAAAACACAGGATGTTGAAAAACTAACGCGCGCGTTAATACAATTTTTAAATAAAGACGAGAAAAAGATTGTTGAAAAAATAATTGAAGAGAATGGAAAAATTTATCAAAGCGAATTATCTCGAATAGAAGGAATAGGCAAACTAAAGAGCCATCGAATCATTCGAAAATTAGAAGATCGTAGAGTTATCGAAATCGAGAGACACGGAAAAACAAATATTATAAAACTAAAAAAAGAAATCAAAGACGCACTTCTTAACTAAGCCGGTTAGAACAAAGTGTCATTTGCCCACCTCCATATGCCGAGATAACGCATAACTAAGACGAGATGTTTTTTCTACAACGCCTAGTTCAGCTAAAGCAAAAATATACCGCCGCATTAATTCTGGTTTAATCCGAATATTTGCCTCACGAACAACCGCGACTAACTCATCTAACTTAGCAGCTCCATCACTACGCGTAAGTAAGTGTTCGACAATAATCTCTTTTGCTCTATGTTCATCTGTTTTAGCTACTTTTACATCAACTTGTTTTTCATGAACGAATAATAGCTGCACATGTACTAGATTATTAAGAACTCGTTTAACAGCGAATTCTGACACTTTTTCCCCATCTTGTTTAGCATCATCCAATATACCTTTATACAAACTATCAAAATCTAATGTTTTTCTATCCGCATAAAACATATTGTTAATAACCGAATCTACTAACCATGCATTTGCTTTTGAGTTTTTTAGTGCATTATTAATTCTACGAGTATAAGTAACCAACTTCATCCCAGCAGGAACTGAATAGATCCGCTTAGTTTTAGTCTTAATCTCTCTTATCCTAACCGATCTACGAACCCGCGCCGCATCAAACTTTCTTTTCTTTCCTATCAAACCTACGCCTTCCGATACAAATACATTACGAATTTGTCGGCTAACAACTGGCACTCCCGCCTCACGTAACCTTTTAATTAGATCATAAATAGAAGTCACTGGCGATACGCCAGTTTTTGCAGCAATATCCCTAGCTGATGCCCCTTTATTATACAACGACCAAATATTTTTGACTTGATTATGCGGAATCGAGCCACGCCATAATAAAGAGACGCCACCCACAGTTACTTTTTTTCCAGGCATTCTACGTTTCGATTGCATACTAATAATGTGTTTTAGTTAAATAAAAAGCTTTTTGTCTTAACCACAAAAAAGGAAGACTTAAATAATACTTTTGGGTTACTATTCTTAAAATTCGAGATGTATCATAATGAAATCAATAGTAAAAGAAATTAGAAAACAAACATTAACTCTAATGGTTGCAGCATTAGGTTTTGTTGCAGCACTTGTTTGGAAAGACGCTATAACTGAGTGGTTAAAACCATTGTATGGTAGTGCACAAGGACCATTAATGCTAACAGTTGCAGCAGTTGTAGTTACTGTCGTAGTAGTGATTGTTACTTTAGTACTAACAAAAGTACTTGGCGAAAAAGAAGAGAAGAAGTAGATACAAAATCCCAACACTTTTCTTTCTCAATTTATAAATATTTTTCACTTCTATTATTGTATGAACGCACAAGAACTTATTTCTGAGTTAGAAGCTCTAGCCGATAAAAAACAAGCATCTATTTTGCAAGGTTTTTTCAAAACAGGAAAAGGAGAGTATGGAGAAGGAGATGTTTTTCTTGGAATAAAAGTTCCAATCGTTAGAAAAACTATAAACAAATACTCACTTGATTTAAAAGAAATTCAAGCATTGTTAGAAAGTAAAATTCATGAAGTTAGACAAGCAGGATTATTTATCCTAACTAAGGAATATGAAAACGCAAAAAAAGATGGTTCTCTCAAAAAACAAAAAGAAATCGTTGTATTTTATTTAGCAAACACCAAACACATAAATAATTGGGATCTTGTAGACTTAACCGCGCCAAAAATACTTGGCGATTATTTAGTTGACAAAAAAAGTGAGCGAAATATTTTGTATGAGTTAGCTGTTTCAGAAAAAGGGCTACCAAGCGGAGCGCGGTGCCCGAGTGCTCCGAAGTCGTTCGGATGGTTGTGGGAGCGGAGAATTGCAATAATCTCTACTTTTGCTTTTATTGATGAATGCGATTTTGACGATACTTTGCGTTTAGCAAAATTGTTCCTTTGCGAAGAACACGATTTAATGCACAAAGCAACAGGCTGGGTATTACGTGAGGTCGGAAAGAAAGACGAGAAACCATTAATTGATTTCTTAGACAAACACGGAAAAGTTATGCCACGAACAATGCTTCGATATGCAATTGAACAACTTGATGAAAAAGTTAGACAACATTATTTAAAGTCAACCAAGTAAATTCTTTTTATGAAAAGTAAATTCGCAAATCTAACTGAAATGCCGATTACAAAAGCAATTATTTTGCTTGCAATCCCGATTCTTATAACA
>JABIDZ010000041.1 GCA_018651445.1 Candidatus Iainarchaeum sp.
ACTTAAAAAAACAATTAAATTTTTGAGACAAATTAGCCCAGAATGGAACGAGGTGAAACAATGAGGGTTGAAGGAGAAGATTGGTTTTATTCAGGAAAAGTAAAAGAACACTTTGTTAATCCAAAAAACTTTTTGAAAGACTCTAGCGAAGTCAAAGATTTTAATGCGTATGGAAAAGTTGGTAATATCAAATGTGGAGATGTAATGGAAATTTGGTTAAAAATTGAAAACAACAAAATCGTTGGAGCTCGCTGGCGAACATTTGGTTGTGCTTCAGCAATCGCTTCAACATCAATGCTTTCAGAAATGCTACTTGAAAAAGGCGGAATGAAAGTTAGCGACGCACTCAAGATCACTGGAAAAGATATTATGACTCGATTAGGCGGATTACCCGCAATTAAAATTCATTGCTCCGTTCTAGGCGACGAAGCCCTACGCGAAGCGATTAAAGACTTTGACAATAAGAAATAAAAAGAACTAACTCTGTAATTATAATATGCAAAGAAAAAAAGGGCCTTTTGAAACCCATTTGGGACAACAAGTTGTTGAAACGAAAAGAACAATGACTATAAAATTAAAAGCACTTCAAAAGATGCGAAACATTTTTGGGCAACAACATTCAGCAGCCACTACTGCAGAACGAGAATTAAAACGCGCTCAAACCAATTTTCACGAAGCAAAATGGAAACACCTTCAATTGAAGCACGGACTAGAAAAAGACCCTAAAATAAGAAAACAATTGGTTGTACAAATGACTACTGCCGAAAGCAATTTTGCGCACATAAAAGAGGATATTGAAAAACTAGTTGCAAAAGAAAAAAATAAAACAATTCGCGAATTAGACCGCGAAGTTGACATATTGGACAAAGAACGAGAGGGTTTACAAGAAGAACTTATAGGTATTGAAGGTGAAAACTACCTCCCACCCGAACGCGGACTTAAATTACTGCTTCGCGTAGCAGAAATCAATCTCAAAATAAGCAAAAAAGCGATTGAAATTGCAAAAATTCTTGGCCATAGTGAAACAAGAATAAAAACACACCAAACCGATATGAGACTATGTATTGAACACATAAAAAAAGTAAAACGGGCAATAGAAAGATTAGGTTAAGACACCACATAACCATAAGAAATAAAAAGAACCAAAGCACTAATTCTAATATGGGTAAAACTGGCCGAAGAAATTCCAACCTGCAAAAAAGACAAGGCACAAAAACGAATCTAGATGTAAGTCTTTCAGTAGCACTTGCAAGAGGACTTCGCGAAAGAGCAAGAACCCTTCGACAAGTAATTCCTGAGCTACCCCCAAAAGAAAGAAATAAGCAAGCACGGCGCGCAGAAGAACTCCGTAACGATGCCGTAGGACATTTAAATGACGCAAGAAAAGAAAAAAATGGTGGGCACCCACAAGTTTGGAAAAAAGGCAAAAGACGCAAAGACCTTGAACCAAAAAGATAAATAACTAATTTTTTAAATGTCTTCAATCATTAATTAACTATGGAATTAACACAATATATCATAGTAAATAATTCGCTTGGAATGGATAAAGGAAAAACTGCCGCACAATGCTCGCATGCAAGTGTTTCTGTTCTTGATAAAGTTGACAAAAAAGTTATTGACGAATGGAAAGCAAGCGGAATGAAAAAAATTGTTTTAAAAGTGCATAGCACAGACGAACTAGTAGAATTATTTCAAACGGTTAAAAACGCAAGGTTACCTGCTGCATTAATTACTGATGCTGGTCGAACGCAAATTGCTAGCGGAAGTAAAACGGCTTTTGCTTGTGGACCTGTTGACGAAGAAGAAGCAAAAATATATTTTGGAGAACTAAAACTCCTTTAGAAGAATTTAAAAGAAATAAAAACCTATTCTAATTATGTCACAAGGATTTATGAAACAAATCAATTCGCTAGTATACTCAAGTGATTTGATGATAGAAGTTCTCGATGCGAGATTTCCTGAACGAACCAG
The DNA here is from genome assembly GCA_018651445.1 of Candidatus Iainarchaeum sp. Classification (GTDB taxonomy): domain Archaea; phylum Iainarchaeota; class Iainarchaeia; order Iainarchaeales; family JAAZKV01; genus JABIDZ01. Next base: position 1,972 of record JABIDZ010000041.1, read on the forward strand.
AAACGTAAATATAGAAAATCGGATACTTGAAAAAGAAAAAGCATTATTAATTGTTTTGAACAAAGCTGACTTGACAGATAAAACCGAACTTGAAAAAGAAAAAAAAAGACTAATCAAAGAAACACAAGCACGCGTTGTTTTTGTTAGTGCAAAAGAAAAAAACGGCGTTAGATTATTAAAAAGAGAAATATCGATTGTAAAAGGAAAACGAACCGAATTAACTATTGGCTTACTTGGATATCCAAACTCAGGTAAGAGCACTTTGATAAATGCGCTAAGCGGAAAAGGCAAAGGAAAAGTAAAAACGTCTAGCAAAGCAGGTTACACCCGCGGCTTGCAAAAAATAAAAATTAGTGAAGGTGTTTATTTGATTGACGCCCCAGGAATTATCCCTTACAACGTGCGAGACGAATTCGAACTTTTCCTTGTTGGAGCAAAAAATGCTAACCAACTAAAAGATATTGAAAGTGCAGCATTAAGACTTATAACCGAGTTAAAAGAAAAAATAAAAAAAGAATTTGGTGTTAAAAGTACAGAAGACATGGAAATCCTTGAAGAAATCGCGCTAACAAAAAGATTTTTGGCAAGCGGCGGACGCGCAGACACACAAAAAGCAGCTAGATTTTTACTTGAAAAATATGATAAAAACGAGTTATGAGATAATTAGAGTTGGTCAGCTAGTTCGATTAATTGTTTTAATAGAACTTTTTGCTTCAAAGATTTTTCATCAGCTAAACGCATTTTTAGCTCATGTAAGATTTCTTCATTATTAACTCTCATAATATACTATTGAAAAAGAAGCATTATAAACCAAACTAAAAAGTCATAATTGGCTTTGTTCGCCAATGATTACTTCAAGATCTGTGTGGTGAGCAAAAGCGTCGTGAAGAGAAAGCATATAATTTTTGGGAGTTTTATGGAAGTGTTTTGCATCAATGAAAAGCCAGCCTTTACGAGGAACCTTCCAAGCAACAACAAATATTGCTCCTGCAAGTGTTGCCCAACCACTTTCTTCATCCATGTTTCTATGAGGAATTGCTAAATACTTTCCTTTAATCGCTTTACATTCAAAAGCAAGTATTTTTCCTGCCAAGAGTGCAACAACATCAGGGCACGGTAAGGGATTTACTCCGCTACCAGCTACTCGAAGAACTGCAAAACCTTTTTTGTCAAGAATCTTAATTAATTCTCTTTCTGCATTTGCACCTTTTCTATAATGAGCCATACTATAAATAGAACAAAGAAATAGAAAAACTTTGGCTTTATTTTGACCTTTTTTTTCTACTTAATGCACGATCGATCTCAATTCTACTTAATAAACGGCCATTTCTAGATCCCCCAACTTGCGGAAACCGCCCATTTGAAGCAGCTAAACGCGATTTAAGTAGAATTGGCTGTCTTTTTCGCTTAAGTAATTGTCCCATCAACGACATAGTAATCTTTATATTCTCTTCATTTAATAACTTTTCTAAGAATTAGGAATTGTTTAATTAATGAAAACAAGATTGAAATTAAAGATTTCAACAGGAAAACAAGAATTCCACACGGAGTGGGACGATTTAAACGAAAGATTATTAGTTGAAATTACAAGTAATCCGCAAAAAGGACAAGCAAATAAAGAAGTTTTAAAAGAATTAAAAAAGTTTTTTAACAGAGAAATCGAGCTTATCTCAGGATTTAAAAGTAAAGAAAAAATTGTTGAAATAAATGCTTCAAAAGAAGAAGTGTTTGAAAAAATAAAACAAAACTAATTCTGTCAAAAATAAAAACAACACAAAAAAAAGGAAGTGAAATAAAATGGCAAAAACATATTTGAATACAGTAAAGTATGAAATACAAGCAGTATACGAAATTACTGGCATAGTAGAAAAACCAGATATCGTGGGAGCGTTATTTGGACAAAGTGAAGGTCTGTTAGGACAAGATATGGACTTAAAAGAATTACAACAAAACGGTAAACTAGGAAGAATAGAAATTACTGTGAAAAAAGGAAAAGGGACTACAAGTGGAGAAATAACTATCCCGTCATCTCTTGACCAAGTAAAAACAAGTATTCTTGGAGCGACAATTGAAAGCGTGGACAAAGTTGGTCCGTGCGAAGCAAAAATACAAATAAAAAAGATTATCGACACAAGAAAAGAAAAAAGAGAACATATTACTGACAGAGCAAAAGAACTCTTAAAGAAAATGCAAAAATTCGAAGGAGTAGAAAGCGAAGAATTAGCTGAAACAATAAAAGCGGGTGTTCGAAAAGGAAAGATTGTGAAACTACATGGTTTAGAAGCAGGGCCCGACGTTGCAACAAGCAAGAACATTATTATTGTTGAAGGACGAGCAGATGTTTTGAAACTATTAAGTTATGGAATTAATACAGTAGTAGCAATGAACGGAAGCAATATTTCTAAAGAGCTAATTACTTTATGTGAAGGTAAAGAAATAACTGTTTTAATCGATGGAGATAGAGGGGGAGACTTAAATATTAAGAAACTTGCTTCATTAACAAAGATTGATTTTGTTGCAAGAGCTCCTGATGGAAAAGAAGTAGAAGAACTAACTCAAAAAGAAATTCTACAAGCTCTAAAGAGAAGAGTAGAGTATTCTACAAGAGAAAGATCTTCGCATCAAAGCAGAGACAATCGCTCTCGAAATGATTCTCGCGAACGCGGGGGTTATCAACGACCAACTTACCAACGCGATAATCGTGAAGGTGGGTTTAGACCAAGAAACAATTTTAGATCAAGAGA
>JABIDZ010000088.1 GCA_018651445.1 Candidatus Iainarchaeum sp.
AACTTCTGAGAAAACAACTCGGTCTGCTTCAAGTTGTTGTAGTAATTTTAGAACATGGAATCTACAATGGTGGTCATCAGCAATCGAAGCAGAGTAAGCACAGTGTTTACAATCAAATACGAGCGTTCGTTTTCCGCCAATCTCTTTGACAACATAGTTCCCTACTTTAAATCCGCCTATTTTCATCTAACCACGCACATTAACCTAAATAATTTAACAATAATATGTGTTTCGAATATAAAAAATTACCTAGTAGTAAAAGTATTGCTATGGTTTGCTAATTTCTTTTGGTATTGTTTTTGCTGCATTTTGGTACATTGGTTTTACTACGAGAACAAGTGCGAGTGCAACGATTGCAAAAACAAGTATCATATAAACTGCTCCAAAATCGCCTGCAGCTTTCTCTTCGAAAAATAATTCTTTCATAACTAGTTAATGACAAAAATACTATTTAATTGTTCCTTTTTTTATTTAGCATAACTGGATTTCAATTTTCTTTAGATCTGTTGAAAGAAAAGTTTCTCGCCCTTTCTTATCTTTCTTTATCATGCCATTTGCTTCTAATGCTTTAACATCTCGGCTAATCGCTTCTTGTTTTCTACCAAGCCTTTTTGCGGTTTCGCTGATATTATGTTGGTTGTTAGCTACATCTATTAGCATCCTTAAACGCTGAGGCGATAATATTTCAGGAATTTCACGTGGGTCTTTGATATATATTGTATGTGTTCCTGTCTTACCCTTCATTTTTTCGGGGTTATGCCAAACCTCGCGAATATCTTCGAGCATATTTCCACCAACTTTTATTATTATTTTTTTCATTTAATCACTAAATACTTAACATGGTAGGTTATATTTAATTCTTTTGTTTGAATTTAAGTTTATATTTTATCCAGTTTTTTTCTATGTCTAGTTTAAATTCTTCAATAGTTGCAAATGAAAAAGCTTTATCTAAGTACTGTTTCTGTTTTCTTGGAAGATAATATTTGTGAACATGTATGTGTTCTTTTAAACTGCCATCAAATTTTATTATTTCTTTGTGGTGTCCAGACTCAATGGTATAGTAGAGTACCACAAAATCAAATATTTTTTGTGTGGCATAAGATCCAATTAATTTAATAAGCAAAACATCTTCTTTGCTTAATTTTTCATTCCATGCAAGTTCTTCCATAACTTGAAAGAATTTTGGCTATTTAAAAATTTAATTCAGATTTCGTCGATAAACGAAAAAAAGAAAGAACAAAGTTGGCTTTTGCCAACTCATTCTAATTTACAATTATTTTTTCACTAGTACTACTGCACAACAAGGTTGAGCGTCGTTATCAGTACAAAGCTTTTTGATGTCTTCTTTTATATCTGCCAAGTCTGCAGTCTCGGTAACAATCAAACCAATTTCTGTGTCTAATACTTCACCTGTTGAACTACAATAAACCATTGCTTTTGCAGGCGTATTGGTTTTGCTAGTTGATTGTATATACGAAGATGTTGCACTTGTTGCGGATAGAATCTTTGTGTCCACAAATTCTCCTTCATTGAAAACGATTTGTGTTGCATCGAATCCTTTGTCGTCAAAGTTTGAACTTGAAACGATTTCGTTTGGAGTTAAAGTAAACTCTCGTGTTCGTGAGAAACCACCTGTTTCAACGTTTGTTAGAGTACTCGCAATTTCTGTTTTAGCATTTCCTCCAATTTCTGGCGGAGCAACTAAAGGCAATAACACGAATAAAATTGCGATTGCTACGATTGCAGCTATCATCAATTCAAAAACACTAAATGCCTGTCCTTTTTGATTAACCATTCTTTTCACCTCATAAGTTTAATATTTAACAAAAAGAAATGCGAAGTAGTATTTAAACTTGACTAAAACAAAAAAAGGAAGCCGATTAATTCTTTATTCAACTATTATAATTGGTTCTCCAAACGAAATCAAACAAGTTATTTTACAACAACCCATATTGTGTTCGTCTTCGGCTGTGCAACCATTGTCCTCTGCAATACATCGGATATAAACTTTGGTTTTAACATTTGAGTTAAACGTTACAATTGCGTCATTAGCTTCAGCCATGCGCAGATTGCTTTGAAAAGAAAAACATTCTTTTGGATAGCCTGTTAATGCAGACATATCGCCTGTAGTAAAACCACTACCTGATGGAAAAACAATTCTTCCATTTGATTCTACGATAGTTCCGTCGGGAGAATTAACCGCAGCATTAACTTTTGAAAGAAATTCTTGGCGAGAAGCATTGTTATTAAGTGATTCAAAATACATTAATGACCCAAGAATAACCATTAATATCGCTATTCCAACAATAGAATCAACTAGCAATCGAAACACCGCACCCGATTGTCCGCGTTCACTTAACCCGAATCGTTTCTTTGTTTTCTTAAATTTTTTCATTTACCCACCCATCATAGAGGTTACTGCGATATTAGCAACTAGCGCAGTGATAACAAACACGGTTGTTGCGATTGGTAATGCGCGTGCTAAATTAATTTTGAACAAAAGGTCGTTGTCTTCTTGTACTTTTGTTGTAAAATAAATCATAACGATAACGATTTCCATTACATAAACCGAAATTATTATCAAAAATACCAGGGGTGTAGCAAACTTTTGGAATTCGGTCACGGTTAATTGGAACATTTGTTGTATATTTGCTCCGCCAATTCCAAGTGAACCCGTATCAAGTGCTTGTGACTCGGTTAGGATGGGATCGGCTACTACCCCAGCCAAAGTCATCATAACAACTTTTTGCAAAGCAACTGTGATTCCTAGAACAATGGGGCCAATAAATAACGCCATAGTTTGCATTGTTGTTGAAACATCGGACACCATGTCTTTTAGAGATTTATTTACTTTGTCCATATTCTCCATTTGTAATGACAAAGACATTAATGTGCGTGAAGCAACTTCTACTCCTAAAGATACAGAGTCCACTAATAATCGCATTGCAGTTTTCAAAACCTTGGAAGGGATTCCTTTCATCGAACCATAAATCGGATCAAAGATTGCTCCTTCAAGTGGCAAACCCATTAACTCGATGTTTTCTACAGTTCTCCCAAAAATTCGTTTACTAATTAATAAGTTGGGTAAGAAGTCACGTGCTTGTTTTAATGCACTTTCAACGGGTTTGTTTTCTCCCATTCGAGAAGCAATTACGTACATGCTTTCTTTGAATTCGTCTTCCATCTTAATAATTCCGAGTTGTGCTCGTCGCTTGTAAATATTTTTGTGGTATAACAAAAATGAAATTGCAAATGCAAGAGTGATTATTACTCCTGACCAAAACAAGTTTTTGGTCGGATCGTTGCTTGGCGTGCTAACAAATTGTAAGTATCGTTGCAATGCTTTTTCATACGCAATATCTTTGTCAGCGTAATCTCTTTCCATTAATTGATAATATTCTCCGCCGCGAATATCGTAGTATTCGACAAAATAAAGATCAACTCCAAACGGCGCAAATTTTTTTCCTAAATAATCTGCATTCATTCCATCATCAAGTAGTATTTGTCCAAGATCTCGGTCTGCGCCAACGATTTGTAGGTCTGGCAAGTACTCATCTTGTGGTAATAAAAACTTTGGGGGAAGCCCTTGTGAAGAAATTGCAAACGACAAAGAAAAACCAATTATTAAAATAATTACAAAAATTATTCGTGTATCGAAACTGCCTTTTTTTAATGGCATATGCCATTTTTTTGGTAAACCAGCAAAATCATCAGGTATTATTGGCGGTTCGTATGTTGGTGGTCTTTTTGCTACAATACTTTTTGCAAAGACAAATGCGGCTAAAGGGATTCCCACACAATAAATCATAAACAATATTTCGGTTGTTGC
>JABIDZ010000025.1 GCA_018651445.1 Candidatus Iainarchaeum sp.
AATTTCTGGGGCCTTGCGCAGAGTCAATAGGCATTCTAATTCTCAGTTGTAACACGTCATAATCTTTCAATAAAGATTCACTTATCATTTTTGTTTGTGAGTAAAAACTTCCTCCAAAATTTGGTTCATCTTCTTCGCTAAACCCTTTGCCGTTATTATCTCCAACATAAACACAACCCGTGCCCATGTGAACTAACTTAGTTTTTGTTTCTTCACAAGCTTTTGCTAAATTTAATGGCAACAAGACATTACCATCAAACGTTTTTTGTTTGTTGTCTTCGCACCAATCAACATTTGGTCGTCCCGTTTCGCCAGCACAATTAATTACTACTTGAGGGGCATTTTCTCTAATTTCATCTAATGCATCCACGTAAGAATGAATAATCTTTGTGCTCATTTCACAATCTTCTAAAAAGTTAAGAAATTTGTTTCCAATGAATCCATTTCCAATGATTAAATACTTGCTCATAAACATACACCTAGTCTAAAAGAAGACGATGTGCATTTGTTTTTATTCTAAATGGTTCTTTTTTATTTAGTGATTGAATGTTAGCTGTTATTGTTACTCCGACGTACAACGAAAAAGCAAATATAAAAAAATTAATTCCGAAGATATTTGCTCAAAAGATTCCGGGCGTAACTTTCAAATTAATTGTTGTTGATGACAACTCGCCGGATGGCACTGCAAAAGAAGCAAAGAAATTCAAAAACGTTCAAGTGATTTCACGCCCCGCAAAACTAGGTTTGGGGTCTGCGTATGTAACTGGTTTTGGCGAAGCAATTAAACAAAAAGCAGATGTAATTTTTTCGATGGATGCGGATTTATCGCATAATTTTGAGTATGCAAAAGACTTTATTGAACAAATAAAAAAAGGTTTTGATGTAGTTATTGGTTCAAGAAATGTTCCCGGTGGAGGAACCAATTGGCCAATCTCAAGAAAATTTATTAGTAGGGGTGCAAGTTTTCTCGCACAAGTAATCCTAGGGGTTCCTGCAAAAGATCTTACTTCGGGTTATCGTTGTTACAAAGCAAGAATTCTAAAAAAAGCATTAAACCGTGAATTCAAATCAACTAGTTACTCGTTTCTTGAAGAACTAATCTATTATTGTCATTTAGAAAAAGCTAAGATTACAGAAATCCCAATTTTTTTTAAGGATAGGACAGTTGGGCAATCAAAACTAAGAAAAATGGAAATTGTAAAGTTTCCTTTTACTCTTCTTCGCTTGCGTTTATCAAAATAATTGTTTACTTAATTCTTGCTTCTAAGTAAATTATCATCCCAATTGGTATGAAATCTAGTGCTTTATCTAAACCAAAAAATAAATTTCCAAGAGTCTTTGAAATAATGCTTGCTTCAAGAGAAAAAACATAAAGCGTTTTAAGATTGGTTGTTTGCAATCCTGCTTTGTTAACAATTTTTTTGATTGAGCGAGTATTAAATCGTGATATGTGTTGGTCATCTAAACTATACCCATCTTTTGCAATTGTTTTGTCAAAAACTTTTTCTGCTAATGGCCATAACGAAGAATAATTTGGGGTCGTAATAAATAAGCGTCCATTTTTAGCTAGTTTTTTCTTAACTTCGCGTAGCGCGTCGAGTGGATCTTCTAAATGTTCTATTAAGTGTGAAATAATAATTACTTCAAATTGCCCTGTTGTTTTGATTTTATTGATTCCACTAATCACAAATTTTGTATTCTTTAATTTCTTTTTAGTACTTTCTTTTTTTGCAAAAGAAATTACTTTTTCAGAGATATCCATCCCGGTAATCTCTACTTTAGGAAATTGTTTTGCGATTTTGCGCGTGAATGTTCCAGAACCACAACCAATATCTAGTATTTTTTCATTTCCTTTGAGTTTCATAAAATCAATAAAATAATCTTCGCGAGAATTATACATGAATGATTGTGACTTGTGAGCGTCCTTACCGTGCGCATTTTCATAGTACTCGCCTTTGATATTTTTGTAGTCTTTCATTTATTTCTCTCCTTAAACGTTATTTTTTTGTTTGAACTATAAGTATATACAATAACAAGTATTCCTGCAACTAGTCTTGCAAATGTGGGCCACACACCAAATATTTCAACTTGTAACGCAGTTAAAGCTGCATTTAATGCCCAGCCACCAATTTGTATTGCAAAAAATATTGGGACCTGAACTCGTTTTTGTCCTTTGCTCTTAAAGGTTACTCGTCGTTGTAAAGCGTAATTAACTATGATTGCGATTGGAAAAGAAATGGTTAATGCAATTAAATAATGGACTAAAAAAAGTTCGTTTAGAATGAAAAATAGTCCTAAATCGACAATTGCGGCAATCCCTCCACAAAAACAATATCTAAAGAATTTTTTCTCAAGTAATTTTTGAATTTTCATAATACAATTCATCAAATTTCACCTTAATAATAAATATCAATTGAGTTTTTCACTTATTTTTTCTGCAACATATTGGAGTCCTTCTTCTTTTAAGTGTTCGTTTGGAATAAACACATATTCGAACTTTTCGTGTTCTAAATCAAAACTCAAATCTATTATGTTGGCGCCGTTATCTATTCCAATCTTTTCTAACAAAGTAGTATTGTTTTTTATAATTTCCAAAAATTCTTCGCCTGCATGTATTTTTCCATTTTCTACATCAATGGGAGTTATATAAAGAACCAATTCGCTATTCATTTCTTTACATTTTTTGATTATGTTCTTCAGAGAATCCATTTTGTTAGACTTTTCGTTTAACAAATAACCGTATTGATAAATGAACTTTTTCTTTACGAGTTCTTCGATATCTTCTTCATCTCCGTGTATCAAAAATTCAAATTCGTTCACGCGTCCCACGATATTTTTACCAAAATAAACGTTTTCTTGTTTCCATGTCATATCGTCTAATAATTTTTTCTCATCAGAATTACCAAATAAGTTAGTTACTCTGACCCATAAACCAATAAGCAAGTCTTCACTTTCATTAAGTTTAGTTATCTCATTTTGGAATTGATATTGTGGGCGAGTATCCCATTCAGGACTAAAAGATCGTAAATTAATCGGGATAACAATTACTTCTGGTTTCTTTTCTTGTTTTGAAATAAAATTAACCGCGGCTTCATAAACACCTAAATGATATGCTTCGTGTGCAACGATCTTAACGCTCTTCCCGCTCACGTCAGAAAGCATTTGTTCAACTCCGCCAGCGGTAGGCGACTTAACAACAGAGTCTCCAAAATAAATTATGTCAGTCTCATTTTCCAAACTTGTTTTTAATTGTTCAAGTTCATCAAATTCTCCAATAAAGTTTTCAAATACAAACTCGGTTGCAAGTAAACAACAGAGCAAGGTAGCAACAAAAACAATCCCGATACAAATCTTTTCCGTATTTCTCATAAAATCACCTAAAACCCAAAGTAAATAAATTGTGCACCTGTAACCCCAAAAAAGATTATTACTGTAATCAAAACAAGGTATAATATTAATCGTCCTAACAAAGGAATTTTCAAAAAGTGTTTTTCAATTCCTTTCTTTTCTTGTACAATCTCAAACAAGATTAATAATCCAATTAAGACAAAAGCGAATATCAAACCATTAATGCCTCCAATTCCACCTAAGCGAATATTACTAAGGTTCGTACTCCACCCTGAAAAGAAATTTGTTAAAATATAAAACGCATCGCTGACATTATTTGCTCTGAAAAAAACCCATGCAATAGTCGCGAAAATAAATGTGAAAATGGTTGCTACAAACCCCCAGAAACGTTTTCCAAGAAAAGTAGTATGTTCACGCAGCGGATTCAAAAAGTTCTTTGGTATTTTTTCAACTATTATATACGCTCCGTGGAGTGCACCCCATAAAATAAATGTTATGTTCGCTCCGTGCCATAAACCACTGGCAATGAAAACAATAAACAAATTCAAATACCACCGGGGAATTTTAACTTTGTTTCCTCCAAGAGAAAAATAAACATAGTCGCGAAACCAAGTGGATAAAGAAATATGCCATCTTCGCCAGAATTCAGTAAAGGATTTTGCCAGATACGGTCTTCTGAAGTTCTCCATTAAATTAAAACCAAGAATTTTGGCTACTCCGATTGCCATGCTTGAGTACGCTGCAAAATCTGCGTAGATTTGAAATGAAAAGAAAAAGGTAGCAAGCATTAAAGGGATTCCGGTGTACTCTGTGGGCGAACCATAAATTGTATTTACTACAATTCCTAATCGGTCAGCAATAACTACTTTCAAAAACAATCCAAACAAAAATAATCGAAAACCTTTTCCGGCCATTTTCCAGTCAAACTTTTTTGATTTGATTATTTGTGGCATCAAATTCTTTGCACGTTCAATCGGCCCCGCTAGGACTGTAGGGAAGAAAGCA
>JABIDZ010000026.1 GCA_018651445.1 Candidatus Iainarchaeum sp.
AAGATCCAATCTTAATTGTGGATAATTTGCAATATTACCGTTAAACGAAATTGAGAACCAACGATTCTTTTTTCCGTGTACATGTTCAAATGGTTGAGCATATGCTTTGTCATCTACTCCGCTTGTTGCGTATCGCACGTGCCCTATTGCTTTTTTTGAAGATAGGTTTTTCATTATCGAATCAAATTTTGATTTGCTTCCAGTTCGAAAAGCGTCGTTTACTAACCCCAAATTTTTATGTGTTTTTAAGAGAAAATGGTTTTGTGGTTGATAAACAGTTATTCCTGCTGAGAGTTATCCACGATGTTGTAATTGAAGAAGCATTCGATAAATTGCTTCTTGCGAATTTTCAAGAGAACAACCACAAACCCCACAATTTTCATCCATTTATACTAGTTGGAATGGGAAGATAATAAAAGACGGTTTGTTATCTAGCGAAAGCGGTTGGTTGGCCAGACGTAACTGCAATTGATTCACCAGTTATCTTTGAAGTTAGTTCGCTTGAGAGAAGGATTACCATTGTAGCTATGTCGTTGTAAGTAACTTCTTTTGCTAATGCGGTTCTTTCTAGGTAATGTTTTACTACTAGCGCTCTTATTTCTGGGTTTAGCGTTTCGCCTCCAAGACGAGAATCTGACGCATCAACTAGCTTTTTGTCAACTGCTTTTTTTTCAAAATAAGTTTGGCTCCAAATCGCTGAAAGAATTCCTTTTTCTTCATCTCCGTAAAGATCTCCACAAAGAATTGCATTTACGCGAATTCCTTTTTCTCCTAGGTCACATGCCCAACTTCTAGTCATCATGCACTGGGCTTCTTTTGCTACGCCGTATAACGACGAACCTTTGCTTGCACCTCTTGCTGCTGCTGAAGAAATATTTATTATGTTCCCACCTTCTTGCATCTTTTTAGAAGCTATATTCGCGTTTAAAAAATAACCATTCATGTTTACGTCATTTGCTAGTTTGATATCTTTTTCACTTAAAGAATCAATTGTCCCTAGGCGAGCTATTCCCGCACAATTGATTAAACCATCTATTTTAGTGAATTTATTTACTAGTTCGGAGTAAGCTTTTTCGAGTTCTATCGCATTTGTAACAGACGCTTTTAATGGCAAAGCGATTTCGTTTTCCTTGTTTAATTCGCTTGCTAAAGTATTAATTGCTTCTTCATTGATATCTACGAGCCCTATTTTGGCTCCTGCAAACGCTAGTCCTATTGACAACGCTTTTCCTAGACCTGAGCCTGCACCCGTAACCATGATTACTTTGTCTTTTAATAGATTTTCAAGGATAGGATTTAGTTGTAAGATGTTATCCATATTAGAAATAGAGGGAACAAGTTTTTATTTTGGAGGGAAACCGCCTTTTAGCATTTCTCTTAATAGCATCAAATCTTTACTAGGTGGTGATTTATCTTCTTGAACTTTTCCCATAACTGCAATTTCTGATTTTCTTTCAACTAATTCTCTTTCAACAAGAATATTACCTAGTTCTTGAACAATATGTTCCGCATCAAACCCAACCTCGAGCGAAATTAACTTTGATTTTCGTCTAATAAAACCAAGTACATTACGAATTTCAGCACTAGACATTAATGCAGTAAATTGTCTAGAATTCGTCTTTAATTTCTTAAATATAGCTTTATGTCTATTATCCATTCTTATTCGAACATTGCGTCTTTGTACGTTAGTTTTTTTCGATATTCTTCTTAAAGGCATACTAAAAGAATACTTTCGGAAGTATTTAATTCTTACTTTTGGCTTGTGTGCAATTTTTAGCGAAAAGTTCTTTTCAAAGAAAGTTGTTTAAAAAGAACAAACTATATATGATAAGATTTTCATAGGAGTGATATTATGCTACATAATGAAAAGGAATTAGTAAAATCTTTGAAATGCGACGAACTCTGCTCGATTTCAGAGAAAAAAGAATTAAATAAAAAACTACGCGATAAACGAATCAAGAAACTAGCTGAAAAAGAAATGGACGCGAACTTTTGCCCACCGTGTCATGAAAAAAACGAAGAATTAGATTAAACACACGTATTTTAGGATTCATAAAATGCAACAACATTTTATTAACCTACAAAACACACGTATTTTAGAATTCATAAAATGCAACAACATTTTATTAACCTACAAAACACACGTTTTGTAGGACACTTGTCAGAAAGACTTAAATTACCTCAAAATAATACTCTTTTATGAGTCCAGTTTTAGAAGGCGGTGCTAGAAATCGACAAGTTAAACGAATTTCTAAAGGGCGAAGAATTGATAAATCGAGAACTGGCCAAGAAGGCATCGTACGGCGAGTAATTGCCACCGTTAAAAGAGGTGTGAAAACAAAGAAAGTTGAACTAGCCGAAAAAGCCTTTTATCCAAGAGCAAAATTACCCCCCTATTCTCGCGCAACCCAGCCAAACTTAAGAAATCCCGAAGCACAATACCAAATAATGAAAAGAGTTCAAGCATTAAATAGGAAATTTAATCTTCGTTTGCCAATATTACCGACAATGCGAATGAGAACATTAAAAACTGGCGAAAAAAGAGTTTATTCAACTGTTTTGAAGAATGTATTATATTATACTAAATATTGGGACGGAATTCAATTTTATGAATGGAAAAGACAGCGATTTAAAAGCATTTATCCTGGCGAAAAGGACAAATCTGAAATGTCCTGGGTAAAATTAAAAGTTTCAAGATCAGATAAACTTGCAATCACAGAGGAAAAAGCACGCATTCGCCTTTTACTTCGAGCATTCGATATTGAGGTCACACTCCAAGAAGATGACGCCTGGATGTACACTTATGACAAAAAAACCAAGAAAGTAAAAGTTTGGTTAGCTGATTTTGGAAATGTTGTAGACATTCATCCAAGAGACAAACGCGCGTTTTTACCATTTGAAATAGAAATGTTAAATAAATATTTGCCAAGCAATAAATGATTACTACATAACTATTCGTCTTCAAAATAAAATAGCTCATCTACTTTTACGTCAAATCTCTTTGCTAATTTCATCGCAAGTAACAATGAGGGAACATGCTTTTTCTTTTCGATGAATAGAATCGTTTCTCTTGAAACTCCGATGATTGACGCGAGTTCTTCTTGAGTTAATTCTGCTTGTACACGATAAAGTTTCAAATGATTTTTTAGGTTTTGCATGTTAAACAAAGACCATAAAAAGTTAAAAGGGTTACATATAAAGTTAAGTAATTATCACAAAATGTTAGATGTTCTTAACCAGCTACTACATAACCGATTGTTAAAAAAAAATGCACAAAAATTAAGAAAGAATATAATCATTTGCCTTCTTTTTATTGTATGATCAAAGCACTAATTTTTGATTTAGGCGGAGTCCTAGCATATAACGACATCAATGTTTTATTGAAAGCGTATGCTGATGAACTCAAAATTGATTTTGAAAAACTAAAAGAAGTTGAAGCTAACCATCATGAAAAACTAATCGAAGGAAAAATCTCAGTAAAAGAATTTTGTAGTTCAGTTAGAAACGTATTTGGCTTAGAACAAGATAGTTTGACTTTGTTACTAGTTTGGGAAAGACTATATGGTGCAACCGTTGAAATGAACTCTGAATTAATAGAAAAAATTCGCGCACTCAAAAAAGACTACCCAATGGCTTTGATATCAAATATTATGGATACTACTGCGCGATACCATCAACGCCAAAAATTATTCTTTTTCTTTAAACCAGTACTACTTTCTTGTAGAACGGGTTTAGTTAAACCAAACGTTAAATTATTTGCACGAGCAATACGAGAATTAGGTATGAAAGGCAACGAATGTGTGTTTATTGACGACAACGACGCTTATTTTAAAGCAGCAAAAGAATTTAGTATTAAATGCATTAAATTCGAAGATAACAAGAAATTGTACAAAGAACTTCGTAAGTTGAAAGTTAAAGTTTAGCAACGCTTTTATTTCGCCTAATCTTTTCAAGTGAAAGCTTAAATATCACGTTATAGTAGATTTTATTGTAAAAATAGTTTTTTGGAGGAATTAATATGGGCGATAAAAAAGGACGAAAAGGAAAAAATGGAAATGCAACAGCATATAATGCTAAATTAAAACGAGATGCTGCCGAAATTAATAGAGTTCTTTCTGGCGGAAGAGTAACAAAAACACCAGTTGGTTCAACACCCACTAGAAAGAAGACTAGAAGAAGACACGGAAGACATTAATTTTTTTAAACAACTACGTATTTAGAAGGTGGTTTTATTCCAGGAAGTAGAAAACAAAGAAAGCAACGAACAAGAGCGCTCACAGAACTTGGCAGAGCAAAGAAACCAAATAGCAAAAAAGCGAATAACCAAATAAGAGCAAAACAAATTCGAGACAATTACGAAACCAGTTTAGCCCAAATTGAAAGCCAAGTAACTGACGCAGAAATCTTGGTTATTGCCAATAAACCTCTCAAAGGCGGAGCGTATCATGGCAAATACGTAGCAACTACTCAAATCCCTTCTTCAAGCGTTGCAAGCATAAAAAGAAAACTTGCACAAGATAAACTTAGTGCATTACTTAAAGAATTAGAGAACTAAAACAACCCGACTTGCGTTAGAATAGCTTAAATCAGCTATTTGAAAGGTTTTGTTGGTGTTGCGGAGCAAAGGTTTTTTATTTTGGCCTTCTTCTTATTTTTGCAAATATCTCTTTAAATGGCCCGTCCTGGATAAACCCTGGTCGCTCTAACCTAGCATGTTCGCGTCTAGCCGCAACAAATTTTTTTGCAATTTTTTCACGCGGAACATTATTCTTAATCATTTTGTCAACTTCTTTCCTTGTTTTCTCCCAAAGCTCGTTTTGGTCGCGATTATTAGTTGGCATACAATAATAATTATCTCATAGAATAAAAGGTT
Organism: Candidatus Iainarchaeum sp.; assembly: GCA_018651445.1. Lineage (GTDB taxonomy): Archaea > Iainarchaeota > Iainarchaeia > Iainarchaeales > JAAZKV01 > JABIDZ01. Next base: position 4,874 of record JABIDZ010000026.1, read on the forward strand.
TTGTTTGTTTTTCGTTCAATTTTCTATGACATACAACATAAACCTAGAAAAAACTAGTTCTAATTCCAAATAAACGCTAAAAGAGATCAAACATGACCAATCCAGTCTAAGATTTCTTTTGAAATATCAATTTGTATACCATATGTTTGTTCTGCCCAATCAATTGCGGCTAGTTCGGCACGTGCCAACCTAATCGCTTGTGACTTGATCCGCTTGCCTACTTGGCTTGTAGACAACGCATCAATTTCTCTACGCTTTGCGCGTGTGTTAATTTGTTTATACAACTTGAATTTAAGAAATCGCCCTATTCCTTCTTTTGGTATTAAAGCTAATTGTGGCACTTCTTTTGAATGATCGCTTGGTTTAGTTTTACTAAATTTATACCACCCCGCCATAAGTCCAGGAGAACTATGTGCTGCTCTTTCTGATTCCTCAGATAAAAATACCATAGGTATTTGTGTATTGCCACCATGATCGTAATACGCTTTGAATCTCCCAGGTTTAAATTGTTCTCCTGATTTATGCGCAGTTAAATTAAGAATAGTCTCATGAAACAATTGTGCTGCCTGACGCGAATATCGGTCTATTTCCTCGCCAGATTTGCCATCAGCGATCATTTTTTTTAGTGTACGTTCAAATGTAACCAAATTACGTAACGCAACATTTTGCATTCGTTCTGGTGCGTGCATCTCAGTAAACGCGTCTTGTAGTTGTTTAAACGTCTTCATTTTAGATAAATCTATTTCAGAAAGTTTTCCAGAAAATACTCCTCTAGGAGTTCTATGTGATTCTAACAAACTTGCATTAAGAGCTTCTCTTAATCGATTTAAGTGATTTACAGGCATGATAAATAAAAGTATAACACCAATATAATCTTTTTGTTTGTTTGTGTGATGAAGTTTTAGCTTTTGCCAAATTGGTTTTTGGTAAAAATTTAAACCTTTTAATCAAAATAAGATGATATGCCTAGCACGCATACATTTTACAAAGAACAATTGAAATTAAAGTTTAGAAAATATTTTTATTTTAGTCTTCGTAATTCGCTTTCTACAAGTTCTTTTGGAGGCAAAGTATTGTTTTTTTTACATGCTTGAAGAAGAGCATGAACTTCTTTAGACTTACCTGCATCAACTAATTGCCTTAATCGCCTAGCGTTGCTACGTCTAAGTGTATCTAACTCACGACGCGTTGGCAGGTTTATTCGTTTTATAGCAGTTCTTCTAGGCATACAACAGTATTCTCTTTAAACAATAAATATCTTTCCCTAATTTGTTATGTTTGTTTCGTATACATAATCGTTATATTGAAAGGGCTTTTTGGGATTTTAAATTTCTTTTACTCCGCAGATGTATTAGAATAGCTTAAATCAGCTGTTTGAGAGGTTTTATTGGTGTTTCGGAGCAAAGGATTTTTATTTTACAAATAATTTCGATAATTATTCGGGCATTATAATCCAAGCAAGAATATAGAGGAGTATACCTATTCCCCACACTAAGGAGACTAGTATCCAGCCCAGCCGGACCAACGTCGGATCCAAACCATAATACTCTGCGATTCCACCACACACCCCGCCTAAAAGTTTATTTTTCTTCGATCTTTTTAAAATCTTTTTAGCCATGCAATACAGAACTCCAAAGTTATATTTATTAATTCTCTTTGTTGTTTTTCCCTTTTTTCACTCCATTTCACAATCGGTTTATACATAACGCTTTTATGCCACTTTTTGTTTGTGACCACTTCACACTTCCGATACTATTTTTTTGCGAGTGTTTTTTTCACTTTTCTTATATTTTCCCCTTGTGAAACGCAGGATAAGAGCAGTTATGCTTTGTTTCTATAAGAGGGTTTTTAGGTCGGATGTGTGTAGAATTGGCTCAATTAAGGGTTAGAGCCAGTTTAAAGCGTTTCTAGGTTGGTTTGTACTACGTTGTACTGTGCTTAGAATGAAGGAACGGAGTAATGAAAATTGGGTTTTCGGATTCTGAAAGAGTTATGTAGTAGAAAGCATTATTCCGCTTCCTTGTTAGACAATTCCCTTAGCGCAACATCAATAGGAGTTAAACTTCTTTCGATTAATTCTGGCGACAAACCATCCACTAAAATATCATGCGCAGAAACATCCCCCAAAAATTTGATACTGCACAATTTATCCCTTACTCCTTTTGTCAACAATGGAAAACCACTAGATTTTTCTTCAACAGCAAGGTCAAGAAGTCTGTTTAATCCAAAATAATCTTTTTTCTTTGATTCAGGATCAATTATCTTCTCACCTACCTTCCTTCTCAAAAATGAAATAATAGTTGCTTTTTCAATAATCTTCCTCAATAAAAAGGCACAACAAATTTCACTTTTACCATACACTAAAGATAAACCGTCCAATTCTTTTTCAAATCTTGGACCCAATAGTTCAAACCACTCTAAGAACAACGGATCTTTGTCCGCAGAATCAAGATTTCTACCATCTTTTACTGACCCAACAGCTTCAGCAGCTAATCCGCCACCAATTTTTAAGACTAACTTTTCATTTTCTTCAAATAAGGCAACCAATTTCTCTTCAGGCAGTTCTCCACAAAAGCCCTTTTTAAATTTTATATATGCAACTGAATCGGATTGTATTTCTAACAAATAATAGTTTTTTCCATCTTTAACTCGCTTTTTTGGAACCAATTTAACGTGAACACAAAAAGGAAGACCATACCTCAAACGACTAAAATCTTGTTCTGCCACTTTACTTTCAACTTCTTCTTTTGAAGATAATCCAAAAAATGCTTTTACTCTACCCCTCACAGATCCCTTCTTACTACAATTAGCTGCAAAATTGTAATAATAAGTACTTGTAGCATATTTGTATCCCATAAATGGATATGAATCTCCAAAACGTATAAATCCCGTCCCCAATAATATTTCCAAGATAGAAAAGTTTATCTTAGCAGGCGGGTATTCAAGAAAGTTGGGAACAAAAAGTCTAAACTGACCTTTTACAAATAACCTTCTACTATCCACACATTACTTAACATCTAAACCAATTTAAATCCAACGGAGCAATAGTTTTTCGATTTTTGAAATCGGAGAAATTAGGCCTCAAGTGTCCTAGAAATTGTGTGTTTTTCAAGCCAAGCTCCATTCACCTTGCTTGGAGCTCAACAGAGCGACGCCCCCTCAAAGATTTGTGTTAGGGACAAGATTGTTTCTTAAAAGTCAAATTTATATATTCTTCAACATCTAGTATTATCTATGAAAGAAGAAACAAGAGAAATAACTATTGATAAAAATAAAGTTAAAGTAGACATACAAATATTTGAAAAAAAAGATGCTAAAAAACTAAAAACCCTCTATAAGTTATGGATCCCACTAAATAAAGGAATGAAGTTGTTTAAAGCAAGAGGAATAAATCTTCCCGAAGGAATTTCAGAAAGCGCATTTTGCATCCATTTCAATGGCAAGTATGCAAGAGCTTTAAAAGTATCTAAAGGACACGGATCGTTCGATGTGATTAATCTAAAAACTTGTGAAACAATTCAAATCAAAGCATCAAGTGTTGAAGAAGATCTAACTAGTTTTGGTCCGCGATCCATTTGGGATAAATTATACTTTTTAGATTTTCATAGACAAGATGGGACTTTTGATGTTTATTTAATCCCAAACAAAAAAATTTATTCGCAAAAAACTAGTAAAAATCAAACTTTTAGAGATATGCAAAAACAAGGAAAACGACCCCGTTTTAGTATCAAAAAAGAAATCATAATTAAAAATAAAATAAAACCATTAAAAACTTGTAAACTTTAAAGAACTTTTGCCATTTCTTTCGCAACTCTTTCTATTAATGGAACAGTAACACTATTCCCTGCTTGATGATATAATTTACTATCGGCGAGGTGCCCTAGTTTAAACTTATCAGGAAACCCTTGTATCAAAAAACATTCTCTAGGCGTTAATTTTCTGATCCCTTTGTGATTTTTTATGATTGGAACATTGTGCCCGCCCAAACCCATATTCGCAGTAAGTGTTGGAACAACACCCTTTTTGTTTGCACGAACATATTTCCTTCTCCATTGATAGACCGTTTCTTCAGAATCAATATCGTCTTTGATCCGTTTGTAAAGGGGCTTATCATTGTAATAATATTTATTATCTGCTTCATCAGCAGTAAGTTCTCTAAAACTTTTTTTCAAAGGAATTGTTTCTGGAAATTTAAAGTTTTCAGCCTGTTTTTTATCCCTAAAACCCACAATAAAAATTCTTTCTCTGTTTTGAGGAATGTTTGCATGAGTCATGCTGTTAAGCACTTCATTTTTTGTATAATACCCCAAGTCCGTTAAAGTCTTTTCTATTATCTTAAAGGTTTTTCCTTTATCATGTCCTTTTAGATTTTTTACATTTTCAAGTAAAAACGCTTTTGGTTTCCTCTCCCCAAGTATTTCTGCAATTCTAAAAAATAAGTTTCCGCGCCCTTTATCATCTTTGAATCCTTTCCGATAACCCGCAATACTAAACGCCTGGCATGGAAAACCTCCAAGAAGTAAATCAAACTCTGGAAGTTCTTCTATTGGGACATCCAAAATGCTACGCGTGTCAAGTTTTGGAAAGTCAAAATTTCTATCATAAGTGTCTTTACAAGTTTTATCAAAATCATTGGCAAAAACTGTTTTAAACTTTTTAGCTTTTTCAAAACCAAGCCGTATTCCGCCAACTCCTGCAAAAAGATCAATTGTTTTTAGTTTTCCATCATTTTTCATTTCAACACCTTGCGGATACACTAATGAATATTGAACTATTTTTTTATACATTCAAATATTCAGGAATTTCAATTTATAATCTTCCCCCAACCCCAATGCCGGCGGAACTATTTCTTCCTTGGCTTGTCCCAATATGGGCTTTTGCATTTCGGGCAGACTCTTGGTGTTTCATTATGGTCTCTTGGAACCCATTTGTGTTCGCACCTTTCGCATTGATACCCTTTGAGTGTAATTTCAGCCATCTTGAAATATATACTTCTCCTTTTTTTAAAATACTATGCTTCATCTACCGATAGTATATTACCGTTAAGTATTTAATACCTTACTGCCGGTATATTACTAATGGGTAAGGTTATTTTAGTTATTTTGTTGTTACTTACTACAAGTTTAATTTTCGGTTGCACAGAAAGTTATGTAGAAGAGAACGATCCTATAGAATTCCAAACCGAACAAAATGAATGTTCTTACAACACATACAACTGCTCTGACTTTAAAATCCAAAAAGAAGCACAAAAAATATTTGAAATGTGTGAAAATGACGTGCATGATCTAGATAGAGATAACGATGGGGTTGCTTGTGAATAACCAAAACGATCAAAAGCTTTTTACACGTATTTATTAATAAACCATATATGGATGAAGAAGAATTTGCTTCAAAAATGCGCGAAGAAGTCAACACATACACTTATGGCGGTCGTCAAGATAGCTCCGCATTTTTAATCTGGTTTTTAGAAAACTTTTTTAGGTTAGAAGAACAAGATGCTATTGACTCGGTTTGTGATAAAACTAATGATAAGGGGATCGATGGCATTTGGGTTGATGACGAAGGCGAAACAATATACTTATTCCAATCAAAATTTTCACCTAATGAAGATCAATCTCAAGGCGATAATGACCTAAGAAATTTTATGGGAGCCAAAGAATGGTTTCGAAATGAAGCAACACTTGCCGACCTAACCAATAGTACTGCATGTAAAGAATTAAAATCACTAGTCAATAGAAAAAAATTAGCTTCAAAAACAGAATATAAAAAAGTTCTTTGTTTCACAACCAATAAATTATTTAATACACACGCAAATGAATACATTGAAATTACTCAAAATTTGGAGACGTACGATTTTAATTCTCTTTTTGATAAATATTCCTATTTTGCCGATGAAGATAACAATTTTGAACCAACCACCCTATTTATCAGTAACAAAACAAAAATCAAGTATGATCTCCCGGATGGATCAATCTCAAGAATATATTCCATTAAAGCAAAAGAGCTTATTAAATTAAAAGGCATTCAAGATAGAAGCTTATTTTATAAAAATGTCAGATACAGCGTTGGCAATACCCGAGTTAATAAATCAATTAAAAACACGATTGCGAATGTTGAAGACCACAACGATTTTTTTCTTTATCATAATGGAATCACAATAACTTGTGAAAAACTTGAGGAGCCATCACCAGAAAACAAAATAATCTTATCAGGGTATGCTGTAGTAAATGGTTGCCAATCCATGTTATCATTTTTCGAAAATAAAGAAAACTTATCAAACAATTTATATGTATTAGTTAAGATAATTCAACTTGATCGTAATTCGCCAAAAATTAAGAAAATTACCTTTTTTACCAACAATCAAAACTCCATTAGCATTAAAGATCTTAGATCAAATGACTCTGTTCAAAAAGCAATACAAACTGAATTTAAAGAATTATTTGGAACTAAAGTTTTTTATAGACGAAAACGCGGAGAGGATGGAAAAAATGCAGAAATCATTCTAGAAAAAGATTTTGTTGCCCAGATTCTTGAAGCAACATATCATGAAAAACCTCAAAATACCCACCTAAAACAAAAATTGTTTGGCGATGAATACTCAACAATATTTTCGCGAAAAACAAACGCTAGCAAGATATTTTTTGCATACTTAATCAATCAAACTATTAAAAATAATTCTCATCTTTTGACAGATAAAAAAATCCAAAACTATGGATTAGCAACATTTTTCTTTTCACATGTTATTTTTGAAATACTTAAACAAGATGATTGTGGAAAAAAGCTAATTGAAAGTCCTATTGATTCAATAACAAATTCCAAAGAGCCACTTATTGAAACTTTAACAGAATTATGGAATGAAATAGTTCCAGACATAAATTATGATCTCACAGAATATACCAAAGAAAACGATGGTTTTTTTGATTACAAAAATGTTTTTAAGAATACAAAATTCGTCGACACAATGACTAATAAATTAAAGAGCCATTATACACGACTAACAACCCGAGGGGACCGAGGATTCAAATTTTCTGTAGCATATACCCGAAATTTAGAAAAATCAAAATAGTTACCGGCACGCTACCCCCCATACCCTTAAATTCCTTTTAATTCAAATTATTACATGAACTATTCCCATTCAAGAATCTCTTGTTTTGAAAACTGTAAGTTAGCTTACAAATTCCGTTACATCGACAGAGTAAAAGTAGATATTCCAACTACAATAGAATGCTTTATGGGTTCGCAAGTTCACGATGCATTAGAAAAACTATACAAAGACAAAATGCACGGAAAAGATCTAACAAAAAAACAAGTACTAGACTACTACGAAAAAGAGTGGAAGAAGAATTACAAGGATACAATAAAAATCACAAAAAA
>JABIDZ010000031.1 GCA_018651445.1 Candidatus Iainarchaeum sp.
CAAAACGAGATATCTTTTTTAGTCAAAACATTCTTTTTTGTTTATCTTGGAATCCTATTTCAACTTGAATTCTTAACTCCAATCGTAATTGTTATTTCAATTACAATAATACTAATAATTTTGTTTGCTCGATTTATTTCAACAAGTTTATTAATAAAAGTAAAACCATTGTTTTCATCTGACAAAAATCTGATTACGACAATGTCTGCTCGTGGGCTAGCTGCGGCAGTATTAGTTTCGGTGCCTGTGAGCATGGGGCTAACAAGTATTCCAAATACGCCTTTTACTCCAGAACTACTTAGTCAAATAACTGCTATTGCTTTTCTTGTAATATTCTTTTCAAATATTCTAACTACGCTTGGTTTATTCGTTTCAGAAGGCGGAAAACCACAAATAGATACGCCGGATGAACGTGAAAAATTATTAAAAGACATTAAAGTTGGTACAACAAAACCAATAATACAAAAAAGGAAAAGGGCTAGTTGATTAAAATGGTTAAAGGAAATATTGTTGGAGAAAAAGTAATTGAAACAATTCTTGACGAAATGAAACTAGCGTATGACCGGAAAAAAAGACTTTATAATTTGAAAAAAGATTCTAAAAAATTTAGAATCCCCGATTTTTATTTAGAAAAGTATAATTTAGCAATAGAATATTTTGGTAGCTGGAATAACAAGGACAACAAGAAAATGGAGAAGCGCGAGCGAGCACGTTTTATGGAAAAAGTTGGAGCATATGAACATAGCGGAGTTAATTGTGTGTACATTTATCCTGAACAGCTAGCCTCTGCAAAGAAATTGATCAAAGACAAGCTAGCGACAATAAAAAGCAAAGAAAAGCATATTGAAATTGCAAAAACTATTACTATGGATCAAAAAAAGAGTATTACTATAGTAAAAAAGACTCATATTAGGCCGGGAAGAGAAGTAACTGAAATAGTTGATAAACCTGCTCGCTCTGTTGGTCCATTACCACGAAGAGTTACGCATAGAAACAAGGGCGATGTTGAACTTTTAAAGAAAACAATTCTTTTCCTTGATGGGATAGGAATAGTGTTATTTGTTTTCTTACTTTCGATCGGATCAATTTTATTAATCCAAGGTAACCCGTTGGTTAGTGATTTAATCTTGATTAATGAAATGCTTTATAGCGTGTTCTTAGGAATAATAGTTTTATCAATTATTTTAGCAGCAATATTTGCTTTCCTAAAAGACTTGTCTATCGGATTTGTTTTTGTTGCAATTGTTTTACTAGCGTTTTTCTTAGCAACAATGTTTTTCTTTGGAGATCCATTTACAAGAATCATTGTAATATTAGTTGGGATACTTGCAGTAATCCCTTCAGAAATCTACATGGTAAATTCTAATTAAAATAATTAATTAAAAAAAGAAAAAGAGGTTGTTGCGTTAACAACAACCGTTTAGTTTCTAGTTAATTACCATCTCGGGACCATAGTAATTACTATTTCCTGTTTCATCCAAAGTTACTTCGCTGATTGCTTCTAATGAACTCAGATTATTTGCTTTTAGCAAACTATTTGAGAAAGTGAATAACGCTTCGTTAATGTAAAACGATCTTTTGATTTGAGTATTATGGTTGTAATAATACCCTGTTTTCAATTCATCTTCTTCGCTTACATGTGTTATTCTTCCTCGCTCACTAAATCCATCTGCTAGATTCACGTTAAATACCATTGCGCCTTGGAATGTATTTTCTCCGTACAATGGAAAGTCATTCCAACGCGAATCTATTTCTTCTCTTTGTGATTCGGCTTTAGCTCTTTGGTCTTCTGAAATTTCTGCTAGAGTTATTGGCAACACAAGCAATTCTTTCTCTTTATCATATAGGAATGCGCGATGATCACGTAGCGCTACGCTATCAGTTCCGCGATCACCAATGATTATCTTGTGCATTTCGATTGGGTTTGCGACATCGCTAACATCAAAGATAGCCATTTTGATTCCTTGGTACCAAGCAAAATCTCCTTTTGCTTCGATAGAATCTTTTCCAACACCAATTAAATGTGTTTCATCAATTGGGTGTAGGTAATCGCTGTACCCTGGTATCTTTAGTTTTCCTAGCACATGCGGATTTGTATGGTCAGAAAGATCTAGCACAAACAATGGATCAACTTTTTTGAAAGTAACTACATATGCTTTTTCACCCATAAATCTTGCAGAGTAAATGCTTTCTCCTGGAGCTAGTTCTTCAAGAGCTCCAACAACATTCATGTCACTACCTAGAACATATACGTTATTGCTTCCATTTCTTCCAACGGTTGTTGCTATTCGAAAATGGTTGTCGTACTCATCCATTGAGAATTGATTTAATATTCTTCCTGGAACCGTTCCTTCTGCAACAAAGCTAGCTTTTCCACTATCAAGTTTGAAGTTGATTACGCTAGTTTTTTCGATATTATTCCATTCTGGAACGAACACGCTTTTGAGTACTTCAAATGGAAGTGGTAAAATAGTTCTATCCCAAACTTGTTCTGCTAAATACAGATTTGTTTGTGATGCGTAAACCGCTTGTCCTGAAGCAGCAATAGTTTCTTTTTCTATTGAATTATTTCCTAGATCAAGCCCTGCAATTGTTACAAAACTAGTTGAAGGAACATC
>JABIDZ010000022.1 GCA_018651445.1 Candidatus Iainarchaeum sp.
AACAGCTTTTTGTGTGTCGAGAGCCATTTCTAATGCAATTTTTGCATTTCTAACAATAATATTCATTATGTAGTATATAAACCTTTTGAAAAAAGGTTTGCGAAAACGTGCCTTCGGCATAAACCTTTTTGTTTTTCGAACTATTTACTTTGAAAATTGAATAAAATGGTTAGAATTTCTTTGGAATTTTAAATGTATTATGTTGAGTGGTTTGTAGTTCACTTAAATAGTTTTTTTGCTAGATCCATAATTTTTACGTTTGCTTGGCTAAGTAGTTCAGATGGAACTGCGATTAACCTAGTTTTGCTTTTCTCAGTACTTAGTGTGTGTATTGTTTGTAAGGTTCTTAGGTGTATCCCTCCGGCAACACTTGTTAATTCTTCAGCAGCTTTTCGCAGATTCTTTGCTGATTCCATTTCGCCTTGTGCTCGTAGAATAATTGCTCGTTTTTCTCTTTCAGCTTCTGCTTCTTGAGATATAATTCGGATTAAACTTTCTGGAAGGATTATTTCTTTTAATTCTACTGATTCGACGCTTATTCCCCAGGGGTCTGTAAACTCGTCTAGAATCTCGCGCATTCTTTTTGCGGTTTTATCTCTTTTTGACAATAATTCGTCTAAATCAACTTCTCCAATAACTTCTCGCATAGTGGTTTGAGAAATTTGTCTTATTGCAAAATCATAATCAATTACTTGCAATACTGCTTTGTCTGCGTGACTTACATTGTAATACACAACGGCATTTACTAGAGCCGAAACATTGTCTTTTGTCATTATATCTTGTTTAGGTACGTCAACAACTTTAGTTCGAATATCTATTCGTCGCCAAGTTTGTATAATTGGTAGGACTAGTCGTATCCCGGGCGACATTAAACCAACATATCTTCCTAAAGTAAATTTTACTCCGCGTTCATATTCATTAATAATTTTTATTGACGATATAAGAATTCCTAGTAAGATAATAAGTATAATTGGCGAAAGAAATACTAGTACCATTATTAATGTAGTAATCATTTTCTCGCCCTCTTTTTCTTGTAACCCTCAAGTGATTTTATAAGATCAAGAGGAACAAAGAATGTTACTTCGTTTGATTGATCTGAAGCAATATTATCTAGTTCTTGAAGTGTTCTTAGATTTAGCCCGCCATTAACACTTCCAATTATGCCTGCTGCTTTTGAAACAACTTTTGATGCCAGTGCTTCTCCACTAGCCTTGATTATTGCTGCTCTTTTTATTCTTTCGGCTTCAGCAGCTTTTGCCATGATTAATTTCATTGTTTCAGGAAGTTCAACGTGTTTTAATTCAACAGCTTCTACAGTTATTCCCCATGGGTCTGATGCTTTATCCACTATTGTTTTTATTTTTCTAGATGCATTATCTCTTTTACTTAAAATTTCATCAAGAGTCATTTCGCCAATAATGTTTCGCATTGTGGTTTGTGCTAATTGATTGATTGCATACTTGTAGTTCTCAACTTTGATTATTGAGTTTTCTGCTTCAGAACCCCTAATTTTAAAATAAATTACGGCATCAACTCTAATCGATACATTGTCTTTTGTTATTGGTGATTGCTCGGGTACGTCAGTTACATTTATTCTCAAATCAACTTTGCGTACTTTTTGAATTGCAGGAATTACAAATTTTAATCCTGGTTCTAATTTTCCTGAGTATCTTCCAAGTGTAAAAACAACTCCGCTTTGGTATTCAAAAATTATTTTTATTGAAGCTATAGAAGTAAAGAATAAAAGTATTACAAGAATGACTGCTAATCCTGGAGACAAAAAAGCCGTGATTATAACTAGTATCGCCCACACGATTAATATTTTACTCCAAAGTGTCATGAGATAAATAATGACTAAATATATTTAAAGATTTGCCTTTTATGGCTTTGTTTGTAGTTCATTTCTGTTTTAGTTGGTCTTCCCTATTGGGAATCCCCTCTCCCAGACGTTGGCCAGGTTCCGCCTAGGCGAACGGTGCGTGGTACTTTCAGTACCACTGGTTTAAAGAATTGCACACGGAGACGGCTGGTTAGTAGTGTGTGGTTTGTTGTTTTTAGTTCTCATTTTATCATCTCAATTATTTCTTTTGTGTTGTAAGTTTTGGCTTTGTTTTGTTTTTTTAGGTGCTTGTCATCTGACCATAATCCGTCATTAGGAATAGAAAGTGCACTAGCTAGAATTGGAACATCTTTTGGGTCTGTTTTTTCTATTAGTCTTTTTGCTTCTTTTATTTTTTGTTTTATTCGTTTCTTTTCAATTATTTTGATATTGTCCATTGTTAGGGATAGTATTATTTCAAATTCTTCTTCAGTTAATCCCGATTTTTTTACAACAAGTTTTTTGTATTTTCTTATTTCTTTGATCGCAAATTCTATCGTATAAAATTCATGTAGTGGGTTTGTTAGTATTGTTCTTGTTTTTCCTTGTTTTATTAATGCTGATAGAATTATGTTTGTATCAACGATGATTCGCATTTAGATACCTCTGTAATAATCCTGCTTTTACTTTTTCATCTATCTCAAGAACATCTTTGTTATTTAGTTTGCTTTTCTTTGTTATTGCATCCATTAGTTCAAGCTTTCTCGCTTGTTCCCACATTGCTTTTCTTGCTATTTCGCTCCATTTTATCTCTTTGTGTTTTTTTACAACTGCTTGAAGTTCATCAGGGACAGCTAATGTCATATTTGGCATAATATCACCTCTAAGTAGTATATGTGTACTTACTTATTTAAGCTTTTGCTAAGTTCGGTGCCGGTGCTAGAATTTGAATAGTTTTTCTGCATCTTCGCCTTCGTCAAACCATTTCTTATATCCGTATAGTTTAAACGGATCGATTTTCTTTTTGGGTTTTGTATAATCAAATCCTTCGTTTATTGTTTCAAATGCTTTCCACATGATACAGTTTGCACAAAACGGATCAAAATCCTTGCATTTTTTTCCATATTCCTTTTCAATTTGTTTTTTTAATTTTTTTATTAGTCCATCCATAACAAAACCTCCGTTCGGCTTCCTTTTTTACTTTGCTCTCTTATACTTCTTTTTTTGTTCCATCGCCATTTTTTCAAGATCTTAAGTTTGATGTCTTTTCTTTTGTTGCTATTCTGTTGTTTAGTTTTTTCTTTTTTTGTTTTATACCAAAAACTTTGCTCATTCATTTTTCCATGATTCATTGTTAGCTCTTATTTTTTTAGTTTAAAAATAGATTTATTTCTATAAACTTTAGAATTTGCGAGCTACATGTTCAAGACAACTTCTTCGTTTTTATTGGAACTAAACTAAGTTGATTGTCATAAATATAAAAAACAAATCCCCCCTCCCAGACGTTGGCCAGGTTCCGCCTAGGCGAACGGTGCGTGGTACTTTCAGTACCACTGGTTTAAAGAATTGCACACGGGGAAGTATGGTTAGTAGTATGTTGTTTGTGGTTCATA
>JABIDZ010000046.1 GCA_018651445.1 Candidatus Iainarchaeum sp.
TACGCCCCAATTGTTGTGCAAGAACCCCGTTTGCAAGGTGTTGATTTTCAATTATGTGTTGCCTCACACGTTCCGCAGATACCGCTCTTTTTCTTTTAGGCATAATATAATTAGAACAAACACAAATAAAAATCTTATAAACTCAACAAAGTGTCCTAGTTTTTGTGTGTTTTCTATTTTATCATTATTGCATCGATTGCAAAAGCACCTTTTTCGTTTACAATAACCGGATTCATTTCAATTTCTGCAAGTTCAGGATAAGTTAACGCCATTTTAGAAACTGCACGAAGCACATTTTTCAAAGCTAAGATATTGTATTTCTTTTTTGTTCGTGCTCCTTGTAAAACTTTGAAACCTTTTACTTCAGAAAACATTTCGTCTATATCCGAATCATTTATAGGAGCTATTTTTTGAGAAACATCTTTCATTACTTCAACAAAAATTCCACCTAAACCAAATGTAACTACTTTTCCAAATTCATTTGTAATACTAGATACGAGAACTTCTTCACCTCGTACCATTTCTTGTACTGCAATTTCTAATGGTTTCTTTATTTTTGCAAGCTTTACTTGCATTTTATCAAAATCAATTCTTGCTTGTTTTTCTGTTTTGATGTTTGCTTTTACTAATCCCAAATCAGTTTTGTGAGGGATTCCACTAGATGCTTTCATTGCAATTGGAAAAGAAAGTTTGTCCATTGCTTTTTCTAGCTCGCTTTTCTTTGTAACGAAAATAGTTTTGCATTGTTTAATCCCGAATTCTTTTAGAATACTCATTGATTGTTTCATTGAAATTATCTTATTAGCAGAAATTAGTTTTTTAGTTTTTGGATTTGCTTTGTTTGTTTGTTCAAACACCTTTGTTATTTTCTTTTGTGCATCATAATCGCGCAATCTTGCTAACGCTTTAATTCCTCTTTCAGGAGTTTCAAACTCAACGATACCGTGTTCCCGTAAATATCTTCTAGCATGACTAACTGCAGTTCCTCCTAAGAAAGAACACATTATTGGTAAACGCTTGTTAAGATCAACTATAATATCTGCAACTCTATCCGGATTAGTCATGCTTTGCGGAGTTAATAATACATATACTATATCCACATTTGTATCATCTTGAATTGCTGCTAGCGCAGTCCTATAATCAATTGGAGTTGCATCCCCGATTAGATCTAATGGATTTGAAGCATGAGGGTTTCTTTCTGCAACTGCCTTTAACGTTTTTTTACTAAATTCGGGCAAAGGGAATTGGTGATTTTCAACAGAATCCGCTGCAATTACTCCGGGTCCCCCTGCATTCGTAACAATCCCAACTCTAAACGAACCAGGATCTTTTACTTTTGAAAGTAATCTAGCCATATCAAAAAATCCTTCTACTGAATTTACTCTCAAAAGATTTGCTTTTTGACAAGCTACTGTAAAAATATCGTCGTCCCCACTAATCGCGCCAGTGTGTGAAGAAGCTGCCTTTTGTCCTTTTTCACTTCGACCAGATTTAATTAAAACAACTGGTTTCTTTTTTGCTAGAGAATAAGCTGCTTTGAGAAACGCGCCATTATTTTTTACTGACTCCATATACACAAAAACTGCTTTTGTTCTAACATCATTTTCTAAGTAATTAAAATAAGTGCTTTCACTCATAAAAGATTTGTTTCCAGTACTAATGAATTTAGAAAAACCAATTTTTTCTTGTCTAGCCCAATCAAGAATTGCCGTACAAAGCGCTCCGCTTTGAGAAACAATTGCTATTTTTCCTTGTCTTGGAAAAGTTGCTGAGAAACTTGCGTTCAAACCATTTTCACTATTAAGTATTCCAAGAGTGTTTGGCCCAACAACATTCATTTTATTTTTTTCAACTATAACTCTAACTTGTTCTTCTAGTTTCTTTCCTTGTTTACCAAATTCACCAAACCCTGCAGTTATTATTACTGCATTTTTTATTTTCTTTTTTGCACATTCACCCATTACAAACGGAACGAATTTTGCAGGAACAACTATAACTGCTAAATCAATTTGTTTCTTTACTTTTAACACGCTTGGATAAGCTTTTAGTCTTTGAACTGTTTTTTCTTTTAGATTAATCGGATAAATTTCTCCATTAAAATCAGCGTCTAAAAGATTCTTTACAATAGCATAACCAACCTTTCCAGGTGTGTTTGACGCACCTATAACCGCAACGCTTTTTGGATAAAATAAGCCATTTAATGTCATGTTAAAACTAGGCAGTTTAGTTATAAATACTTTACTAAGAACGAGAATAAAATGAAAAGTAATTCACGACTGAACTAGTCGTTCCGCTCCTTGCGCCGAGCGGGAGCGCATACATGCACTGCTTTTTGCAGTGCGATAATATTCACTCCTCTTCTGCAAATGCTTTTATCGCATCAAGATTTTCTACGATTAACTTTGCTTTTCCTTTTCCAAATGAGAAAGGATAAGAATCGTTTTCATCTCTCTTTAATGTAATTATTTTGTTTCCTTTAAATTCTCCGTATTCAACTGGCATAAAACCACCTCTCAAAAAAATAGAATAAAAGAATCTTTAAAAAGTTACTTAAGGGTTAGTGCCAGTAATATTACTATGGAAAAAACTGCAATTGTATGTGCACTTAAAGATCAAGCAAGTGTTAATATTTCAAAACAATTACATAAACGCGGTTTACCCGATTGGGCGAATTATTATGAATTTGATTTTGATACAACACAGCTACCGCTTAAAAAAGTTAAAGAAACTAATATCATCGTTTTGTCAAAACATGCAAGTGCGGCCGGAACAAAATCGTTTACAGTACATAGTTTAGGCAATTTTTCGGTTGCTGAGCTTGGCGGAGAAGACAAGACTCTTGCTGGCGCTTTACCAAGGTTAAATGCGAATTATTTGAGGGCACTTGAACACAAACAATACATGAATAAATTAAATGATTTTACAGTTTGCTATGAAGTAACGCATCATGGCCCAACACCAAACAAAAATATTTGTTTTATCGAACTTGGTAGTACTGAAAAAGAATGGGCTAACGAAACATATGCTCGCTTAATCGCAGAAGTTGTTGTCGAATCAACTTTCACTCAAAACAAAGACAAACTAGTTATAGGTATTGGCGGCGGGCACTACACACCAGATTTTACTAAGCTCTCTTTACGAAGAAAATATTCTTTTGGGCATATTTGCCCACAATACGCGCTTGATTCGCTTGACAAAGGACTACTTGAACAAATGATTACAAAAACAAAGGCACAAGAAATCGTTATTGATTGGAAAGGTCTAAAAGGAAACAAAGACAAAGTTGTTTCTCTTTGTGAACGAAGTGGTTTACCATTTGAACGCGTGCAAAGATTATTAAAGAATTGAATAACTAATCATATTATGCCTAAGAAAGCATATCATTTTGGAAAAACACATACTGAA
>JABIDZ010000121.1 GCA_018651445.1 Candidatus Iainarchaeum sp.
GCTGAAACATTTTTTAGTTCTATATCGGATACAAAACCATACATCATCAAAGCAACGATTAATATGCCTGTTGCGAATAGCAACATTTGCATTTTGCTCATAATAAATCCTAGCATTTGATCACCACGCGCACCTAAGCTCTCCTAAATACACAGATTTTTGGATAAGCATTTCCTGCGGGAGAAACATCTCGTAAAACATATGTCCCTGGCAATAACACATCTGCTGCGTCCCCAATAGGTTTCATTGCAGTATATCCTTCGAGTGCACCGGTGGTCGCACAATCAGCGTCTTCTCCTAGGAAAGTTGTGTACTCTGCAATATCAAGGCATTTTTGTTTGTAACCGTTTGATAGGTTTGGTGCGCTAAAAAATATTATAAAACAACTATCGCGTGGGTCTCCACACCTAGCTGCACAAGTAGCTGGATCGTCAATGAATTGATGTAATTTGATTGTAACTTTTTTTTCGTTAAAACAATCTTCTGGACGAAAATCAAATTTAACCGAAGCTTTTTTTTGTGCAGTTTCTTCAATGCTTAATTTGAATTCAGTTAGTTCTTTGTCAATACTAAGCAAACACATTTGGGTTTCAGTGTTAGCAATCATTTGTGTTCCTATAATTACAACAAAAGCCATGATTATCATTGCAACTAGCAACTCAAACGGAGCACTCATTTGTCCACGAGAATTAAATTTCATAGTTTAAGAAGGAAAAAGGAATATATTAATCTTTTGAACTGTGCAAAAAAAGAATAGTAATTATTTTTTGCTTTTCTTCTTTTTCTTTCCGTCAAAATCAGCTAGTTCTTCTAACTCGTCAAGATCTGATTCAACGCTTCCCACGTCTTCACTCATATCATCTGCAAGGCCTAGATCAAATTCACTGCCTGCTTTTTCTTTGCTATTAGCGCCAGAGTCATCTCCGCCCATCAAATCTTTTATGTTGCTTTGTGCTTGTGTGTTGCTAGCACCTGCATCAATGCTTGCAACTTCTTCTTTTTGTTTTCGTCCACGTCGACCATGCCTATGATCTTTTTCTTCACCCGCGTCTTTTTGCGCTCGTCGATTTCTATGTCTGCCTCGTCTATCTGAAATTTCTTCGTCGCCATTGCCTTCGTAACTAAACTCGCCATTGTCATCAACAGGGTTTTCTTGAAATTGTTTAAACAATGAACCGGCTAATTGCTCTGATTCGTGTCGGTTTGGTAAACGCTTATTTTCTTTCTTAAATTTTTTTACTTCAAGAGTGGCAATTTTTTGTTCAAGATTTTGTTTTTCAATTTTGTTTATATCTTTTAGATTTTTGTTATCAATATCTTCGTAACTCATGTCGGGGATGTGTGTAACAATCTCTTCTTCGGTTACATCATTTTTCCCACGAAAACTTGTGTCTTCATAATCTCCAAATTCTTCGCGGTCCATAGCTGCTTGTTTGTCTTTGTCGCGATAGAATCGTTTTAATCTTCTTGGAACTCTTTCACTCATATAAACCACATGCTCCTTTCAAAAATCTTTTCCAATTCCTTCTAATTCAGTTTCATTTATTTCTTCAAGCTCATCTGTTTCGCCAATTTTCTTTTTGGTAATCGATCTCTCCAAACTTTTTAACTTTGCTAATGTTTTTTCTCGGTCTTCTTCTTTTTTTTGTGTTTCAATGTTAAGCGTTTTTTCTCTTAATTTTGCGATTACATTAGGTTGTTTTTCTTTAAAAAGTTGTTCTTTAACTTTTACTGAGTCAATTGTTTTTTGTGAAAGCCTATTATCTACTTGCACATTGTTTTTAGAAACTGAGTTGTATTGTTCTTTATCTGCTTTTTCTTCGTCGGTTAAAACTTTTCTTGGAATAAATGTTTTTTTATTGTTGGCAACAAGTTCAACATTGTCTTCCAAACCACTTTGTTTTCGTTTGATATAAAATGCAATGAACAAAATTACGTAAACTATTCCTGAAACAATAAAAAATAATTTTTCTCCAAGCATTGCAACAGAAATAATCCCTGGTAAAAAAACAAGTAATCCCATTCCATAGCTGTAACCGATTTTCTCTCCAAAACCGGCGTCTTGTTTTTCAGGATAGATTAACCTAAGTAGAGAATACCCGACCGAGCAACTACCAACCAGTGCTAGAGCAAATAACCAAATAAACATTTCAAACATTCTTTCCACCAAGTTATCTAATTTAATCTAATTTTAATTCAATTCGCGTTGATATTAGAATTGTTTTCCAATTATTAATTATTTGCCTCGAAAGGATTTTTCTTATTTGGGTATTTTACGCTTAGAAAACATTATTATACCTGTAAAACATTTATTTTTCTGGTAAAAATGGATATTTTAATGGCATTAGTGTTCGCGATAATCGATTTTTTGATTTACCTTATTCCGTTAACGATAATCTCTTTTGCGGCCTTTAAATTATTGTCTCCGATAAAAGAAAAATTAATGAAAAAATACAAACTTGGATGGATTAAAACTTGTTTGCTAATAAACTTTGTAATATCTTTTTTGTGTTTGTTTGCAATGTATGCGTACTTTGTTTTGCTTGGCGGGGCATTAGCACAACCAATGGATGTTGCGCTAGCGTTAACTTTGGGAGAACAATTTTTGTTAACACTTGGTGATTTAGCAAGGGTAGTTATTGCGTCTGTAATACTTGCACTCGCGTTGTTGTTCTTTGAATTCTTAACTGGTTTTGTTACAGATTTGCAAGAAGACAAAGAGTATTCAAAAACAATTAAACAAATTATTGCGGTTTTGATTTCTGCAGTATTGTTTTTGCTATTATTATTTTTCTTTTTTAGCTGGGCACCATTAGGATTAGTTGTGTATGTTTTCTATGGGGGAATAAAACCAATTCCAATAGCAATATATTGGTTATTATGAATTATATTTACAGGTTGATTTGAGTTGATGATTGTATGAGTGAAGTTACAAGAGCATTTGTTTTTGCAGTTATGCTATTAGCATTGGTGTTTGGTCAACCAGCATTAGCGTATTCTGTTGATGCACAAATACAAACAGCGTCTTTTGAGGACGCAATTGACACGACTTTAATTGCACCAACAACGTTCCCGACCACTTCAACAACTACGGCTACTCCTCCAGTTACTACAACCACGTCAACTACAACGCCGCCCGAGGGTACGACGACTACGTCTCCACCGCTCGCAGCACCTGTTGTGTGTGATGTTACTGAGCTTTCTCTAAAAGAAGCTAAAGCATTAATGGATTTGACAAGTGCAGGGTTCCAAGGAGACAATATTGGTGATGGACAAGATCGAAATGCCGATGGGATTAAACTTGACACAGTAGAACTTGTTGGAGAATCAACTGATGGAAAAACTGCGGTAAAACAAGAAGCTCCGAACCAAGCAGCAAAAGCTGATAGATTTCGTATTTTTGCAGAAAGAGGAATTGACGGGCCATTTGGAATAGGAATTGTTTTAGAAGATACTCTGCGAGTTGGAAGATGTGAAGATACCGAACAAGAAGGTTGTAGAGTTTATGGTAACGGTTTGTCATATAGGACTAGTGGAAAAGGATTTAGATCAGATTTAGTTAACGCTTTTACTTCTCTAAAAGATACAAGCGGAAGAATTGCATTAGGTGTTAGCGAAGAAGAATACAAGAGTATGCAAAACAATATTTTTGATGATGATCAAAACAATTTCACGGTTGCTAGTGTACAACCAACAGACCAAATACAAAATTCTTTTATGACTCAAAAGTACACTGCAAAACAAGC
>JABIDZ010000090.1 GCA_018651445.1 Candidatus Iainarchaeum sp.
AAAAACAAAAAAATGCTTATTGTTAACACTGGAAAAACAAAATTTCCAGAGTAAAAAGAATTAAATATTCCAAAAGCATTCTTTCTTTATGTCAGTTTATGGTCCAAAGATAAGATTGCCTAAAATTAGTTTACGCTTACCATCGATTAGCATTCCAAAACCGAATGTTAGCGGAAAATCAATTGCCATTGTTTTAGTGATAATACTTATTCTAGCTACCACTGCTTTTTTGACAGCAAACCCTGTTGATTTGAATTCAGGCATTGGAGTGTACTGGAATAACAATCCGCTTGACCTAAAAAGCGCAGATACACACTCTGAACTAAATTTAGTTGTTAAAAATACTAGTGAAACAACTCAAAATATTTCTTTAGCAGTAACCACTGAATCAAACGAAATAATTGTTTTTTGTCCGGACGAAGAATTCCCAAATGTTGCACCAAATATGGATAGAAAAACTACTTGTATTGTAAGACGTAACCCACAAGAAAAAATATTTTCAGGAACCTACAATATTAATATTGTTACTAGCTTAGCTACTGCCAAAACCGTTCTCGAAGTAAAAACTAATTAATTATAAGGAAAAATCCTAAACAAGTTTTCTTAAACAATTACGCTCTTTTTTCATAATGGTTGGGAAAAAAGATTACGACAATTTTTTAGCAAAAAGAACTGCTGAACTAATACGCGAAAACTTTTCTCACAAAGGTGTGACCAATTTATTGGTTGTTAAAACTGGCGGAAAATGGAAGCGAACTCTTGGACACATAAAACCATTAAAAGGTTCTAGCGGAGATTCTCTAATAGAAATTAATAGTTTGTTATTTGATTTAGATGTTCCCGAATTTGTTTTAAACTACGTCATCATGCATGAACTAACTCATTATTTTCAAGGGTTTTGTTCTAACCATGAGAAACGACATCGGCATCCACACAAAGGAGGTGTTGTTGAAAAAGAACTTGAGCGACGCGGTTGGAAAGAAATACAAGAAAAATCTGATAAATGGATAAAAAACAACTGGGACAAAATTTTGTTAAAAAATGATATTGATCCAACTGTTAAACGAAAAACTAGAAAAGGATTTAAATGGAAAAGCTTTTTCCGCTAGTTACAAATTTAATTGCTCTTTTTTTGAATTCTTCCCAATTACTCGCAGGACAAGCAAATCCTCCTGCTGGCGCGTGCCCTCCGCCCGTAGCAGAACTATTTCGAATCGCGTACTTAATCATCTTACCACAATTAACTCGCTTGCCACCACATCTAACCGAACCTTTGATAAAATCTGATTTAGAATAAATCACGATTGTTTCATCATTTTCGCGAGAAAGAATATTACTTAATGGAGAAGGCAAACTTTTTTTTGTTTCAAAAAATATAATGTTACCATGCGGTTCCTTGTCTTTTGCAAATCGCTTTCGCTCGCTTTCAAGCTTTTTTTGAAAAGCCTCTTTTAATTTATAAAACTCTGATTTTTTTATTTGTCCTAAAGACGGTTTAGTATATAAAAAATTAAATAAATCTGCACTCTTAGCTCTGTGTGTAGAAATTATACAACGAATCATTTGCGAAAGCTCGACCAACTCATCCACGGTTGTTCCATTATCTATCGCAGCTTTTTCAACAAATTTTCGCCATTCTTCCAAAGCCGAATCTCCAATCACACCTATCGCTGCAAAACGAGAACACTCGTTAAACAAATCAAAAACTATTTTTGTTGTAGGGTATGACGAACTATTCGTATTTGAAAACAAACGCGGTTTTATTATCAAAGAATTTTCAATTTGTACTCCGTCTATGTCAGGATGATGATCAATAACCAAAATACGTGCATTACTCTTTGTTTGTGTCATATGATCTAAAACTAATTCTTCAGAAAGATCCAAAAAAACAATTATTTCTGGAGAAAACTTTTCAACCAAACCAACAAAACTCTCTTTTTTCATATCCGTTTTATCACTAAACAAAACTCGTACGTTTTGAGTATTATGTTCAAGATAATGCTTTGTTTGTAACGCTGAGGTTATGCCGTCTTCGTCATCATCTGCAACGATAACTATGTGTTGTTTTTTCTCAAGATTTAGAAAATCAAGAACACTTTGTCTAACTTCACTTAATAATTTCATTTAGCTCGCCAATAAGACAAACATGGAAAAGAGGTTTTTATTACTTTCTAAGTCTCTATTTCATATCAAAACGGTGTTTAAATGGCAAACGTGAAAGAAAGACAACAATTTCAAATTGAACTTGCTAAGTACTTAGCAGAAAAAGACTTTATTTATGGCCCTGAACCAGAATTGTATTCTCCGGTCGCAGGATTTTATTCATATGGTTTAATTGGAAAAGCAATGAAAAACAAAGTAGAAGACGCAATTAGAAAGGTTTTCACTAACAACGGCTTTTTTGAAATGGAATTTCCGATTGTTACTCCAGAAATTGTTTGGAAAGCTAGTGGACACTTAGATAGTTTTAATGACCCCGTTGTTATTTGTTCAAAATGCAAGGGCTCTTTTCGCGCAGACAAGCTAATCGAAGAACAAACGGGAATTGAAGCAGATTCTTTTAGCGATGAAAAATTAGCTGCTACAATAAAAGACAAAAACGTTAATTGTCCTTCGTGTAAAGGAAGATTTAACTTAGAAATTCAAAGACATCCATTGATGATGAAAACAACTATCGGAACAGACACTATCGCTTATAATCGACCAGAAACGGCTACAACAACATACCTACCATTTAAGAGATACGCAAACTTTTTTCGCGGAAAATTACCTTTTACTGTTTTTCAAATCGGAAAAGCATTTAGAAACGAGATTAGCCCAAGACAACATTTGCTTCGACAAAGAGAATTTACTCAAGCAGAAGCACAAATCTTTTTGAGCAAAGAACAAAAAAAGAACTTTGATTTATTTGAATCTGCAAAAAACGATGAATTACCTTTGTGGACAGAAGAATCACAGAAAAAAGACAAGAAACCCGAAATGACTTCTCTTGCAGACGCACTTAAGAAAAAATATTTGAAGAACCAAGCTTATGCTTGGTCAATGAATCTAGCATACAATATTTTCTTGTCAATTGGAATACCAAAAGAAAGGATTAGATTTAGACAACATCACACAGACGAAAAAGCATTTTATGCTGATGACGCTTGGGACCTTGAAATCGAATTGAATTCATTTGGTTGGACTGAGTGTTGTGGAGTACACGACCGAGCAACATACGATTTGACACAACACGCTAAATTCTCTAAACAAGATTTATCAATTCGACAAGAAAGCGGAGAAAAGATTGTTCCCGATGTAATAGAAATTGCTTTTGGTATTGATCGACCATTCTTTGCATTACTCGATTTGGCTTTCTTTAGAAGAGACGACGCAAAAAGAACTGTTCTTTCTCTTCCAACAAATATTGCTCCAATCGAAGTTGGTTTATTGCCACTTGTTAAAAAAGATGATTTACCAGCAAAAGCAATTGAGATAAAAAAACTCTTGGATACACAGTTTAGAGTTTACTTTGATGTTAGTGGAAGCATTGGAAAAAGATATTCTAGACTAGATGCAATTGGTGTGCCTTATTGTATAACTGTCGATCATCAGACTCTTGAAGATGAGACTGTTACTTTACGCGAGCGAGATACATTAAAACAAATTCGTGTACAAGTTAGCAAATTAAATGCAAAGTTAAGTGAATTTTTAGTTAATGGATTTAAAGAATAAAGGTTTTTGATATGGATAGAAAAAGATTACGCGAAAAACTAATGAAAAAGACTCAGACAGAGATTGCAGAGAACTTGGCTGGAGCCGAAGTACATATTATCAAAGCAGTTAAACTAATATCGGATCTAGATGCAGTTAGCAATTTATTAAAAGAAAATGTTATTGATTGGGAGAAACGAAATCCTGGCGAAGCCGCTGTGAAAATGTTGGATCAACTAAAAACAAATCAAGCTTCAATCGAAACAGAGAAACAAGAATTAACTAGTTTTATTGAAAAAGAAATGGATAAAGAATTACCTGTTTTTGCTTCTGTTGCAGGCGCGGTTCTTGGAGCAAAAATTTTAGCACAAGCTGGTTCAAAGAAAAGACTAGCTTTTTTACCCGCTTCAACAGTACAATTACTTGGAGCAGAAAAAGCTTTGTTTAATCATTTGAAAAAACAAGGTCAATGTCCAAAACACGGACACTTATTTAATCATCCTTTGATCCAAAAACTACCAAAACCAAAAAGAGGAAAAGCTGCTCGAATACTAGCAGGAAAACTAGCTATTGCAGCTAAAATGGATTATTTTGGAAGTACTGAAGACATTGACTTGCTTGGTGACGCTGAAAAGAAAATTGCAAAACTTTAAAATAAAAAGCAATTAACTAATTCTTATGGATAAAAAGTTTGAAGGAATCTATTCTAACGGAAAAAAGCTTTTCACACAAAACTTAGTTTGCGGCGCAAAAGTTTATGGCGAAAAACTAGTTGTTGACGCTGGCACCGAGTATCGAGAATGGAATCCGTTTAAATCAAAGTATTGTGCAGCAATAGCAAATGGTTTGAAAACAAATATTTTTGGAAAAGACAGTGTTGTTCTTTACCTTGGAAGTGCTGAAGGCACAACCGTTTCACACGTGTCTGACTTGGTCGGGAGCAAAGGAGTTATTTTTTGTGTGGATCTATCTGAAATTGCAATGCAAAAACTAAATGCTTTAGCAAAAATACGAGAAAACATTTTTCCTATTCTTTCTGACGCACAAAAAATAGATAATTATTCTGAGTACTTAGACGAAGGAGTAGACGTTTTGTTCCAAGATGTTTCTCAGAGAAACCAAACTGAAATATTCTTGAAAAACGCTGTGTTTTTGAAAAAAGGTTCTTTTGGAGCATTGTCACTGAAAACAAAGAGCATTTCTCAATCAAAAGGGAAAAAACAAATTCTTGAAGAAGAAACTGCTAAACTAGAAGATGTTTTTACAATCGAACAAATAGTTAATTTAGAACCATTTGAAAAAGAACATTATTTGATCTTAGTTCGAAAGAAATAAAAAGCTTGAAAACTAACTTTTTATATGCCTAAACATCAAAAATTCATACGGCGGGATAAAAATCGCAAAAAGCCCAGATATGATACTAAACAACAACAAGAAAAAACATTAGCTAGAAGAATTGCATTATTAAAATCTAGAATTGCCGATCCTAAAAAAGATGAAACATCAAAAAATGCACTACGTAAACAACTAAAAAACCTAAGAGGTAATTAAATGAAACAAGAATTACAAAGAAAGTTTTTTCATATCGCACTTGGAATCTTTTTTTTAATTATAATCTATCTTTTCGGAATCGAACAAAGTTTTAACGTTGTATTTAGTTTGTTTTTTATTGGTTTGATAATTGCTTTGGCGTTACAACACGGAATCAAATTGCCTTTTACTAAAAAGATCATTTCTGTTGTTGAGCGAGAACACGAAAAACATTTTCCAGGGAGTGCAGCACTTATTTTTATTTTTGCTACCTTATTAATATTGTTTTTTTTCAAAGATGTAAATATTGTTTTAGCCGCACTTAGTGTAAGCATTTTCGCAGATACTCTTGCAGCTTTGATCGGAAAGAAATTTGGAAAACACGTTATTGTTAAGAAAAAACATTATACAAAAACAGTTGAAGGAACCCTAACTTGTTTTGTAGTTGCATTGATAATCTTATTTTTGTTTGTTCC
>JABIDZ010000055.1 GCA_018651445.1 Candidatus Iainarchaeum sp.
GAAAAACAAGAGTGATTGTTATGAGTGCGGCCCAAGTAAATAATGTTGTCCCATAGAACGGAGCAATAACTCTTGTCCCGATTAACTCAAGCATCATCCCAGAAAAACCGGCGATGAACAAGCACAAATACATTAATTTCACACCTTTGCACCCCCCATTATAAAAAAATTAATATTGCAAACCCAAAAACAATATTTGTTACAATTCTTTTATTGATTTAGATTAATATATATATAAATGTTTAGTGCAGATTTTTTTGATGTTTGTTGTCTTGCGCTTATTCTTGTTTCTCACAACACATTTATTAATCCAGAAATAATTACTGTTTAGAGAATAAAATGTTTGATTTAATTTTTTGGATAGCCGTATTTGTTATTTCGCTAGCTATATTGATTAAAGCAAGTGACTATTTTACAGATAGTGCAGAAAAGATCGGTTTGCATTTTAAGATACCTGCTTTTATTGTAGGAGTAACAATTGTTGCAATCGGAACTTCCCTGCCCGAACTAATTTCATCAATTATAGCCGTGTTCGCTTCTTCGCCAGAAATTATTGTAGGAAACGTAATTGGTTCTAATATAACAAATATATTTTTGATTTTAGGTATCACTGCGATAGTTGGAAAGAAAATTGGTTTGACTTGGGAACTAAAACACGTAGATATTCCGTTTTTAGTTGGGTCGTCGTTTTTATTAGCGTTTGTGTTATTTGACGGAGTAATTGGACTACTTGAATCTATTTTGTTATTGGTTGTGCTGATTGTGTACATCACATATACTATTAGTTCGCGTGGGCGACGACAAAAGGTTCCAGGAATAGAAATTAAAAAAGAAATTAAAAAAGAAAAAAAATTATTGAAAGAAAGTAAGCGCTTGAGTCCAAAAGTTTGGATAATATTAATTCTTGGCGGGGTATTCATTTACTTTGGGGCACAATTTACAATCGAGGCGATAATACAATTATCGAGTATAATTGGTGTTGGAAAAGGATTAATTGCGTTAACTGCGTTAGCACTTGGAACAAGTTTACCAGAACTGGTTGTTAGTATTACTGCCGCAAAAAAAGGTCAACCAGAAATGGCTGTTGGAAATGTACTCGGATCAAATATTTTCAATGCATTAGCTGTAATTAGTATTCCTGGAATAATTAGCGTAGTTGCTTTTGCAACTCCAATTCAATTCACGTTCTCAGCTTTCTTAGTTGGAATGCTTCTCTTAGCAACGATACTATATTACTTTGTTGTTGAAGACAAACAAATTACTAAGTGGGAAGGAATGTTGTTTATTGCATTCTATATTTTCTTTTTATTCTCTGTGCTAGGATTTGCTTAGAGACCATATGTAATTACTTTACCTAATTGAATCCAAAGGAATAAATACTTGTTTTGTTTTCTTTAAGTATGTTTGAAAGTAATACAAAAGGACAGGGTGCGCTTGAGTACTTGTTAATTTTAGGCGCAGCAATTGTTGTTGTTGCAGTAGTAATTTTTATGATTCTTGGTGCGGCTACAACTGCACCTACTGACGAAGCAAACACGTCTATTGAAAATAGTTTTGATCAACTAAGAGATTTAGTTCCCAGTAATGGTGGCGGGAGCGGAACTGGCGGCGCATTAGGTGATGCTTGTTCGGTAAGTAGTGATTGTACAGTTGGAAGTTGTGGCGATAGTGTTTGTGCGGAATGGCCGGGAACAGAAACTATTGCATTTGGTTCAACTACTGCGCCAGATTCACTTAGTTTGCCTACGCAAGATGTAGGTGCACTTATTTTTGGAAGCACACTTAATTTACTGTTTAGTTCAGATTATGCTCCAGGTGATGTGTATTATTATAATGATGGCGGCGGCCAAAGTATTAATTTTCATCGCGATTATTGGCTCGATCCCGCATTTGATAATCGATGGGTAATTGGTATAACTTCGGGGGTAATAATTACAGAAATAGTTTCTGCTGAAGCAAGTGAAGAAGATGGGCCTTTTGAAGCTGATTGGTCAAATGCACAAAGATTTGTGTCAGGAGTATTTGTTGACACAGTTGATCTTGATATTTTTGATAACGGAACTTGGTCAACCACTTAGAAAAAACAAAAAACTAACTTTTTCCACGATACCTTTTTAAAGGTTGAGTGAAGCATATAGATATAGCAATGCAACGCTGATTTGGTGAGCAGCAATTGCAAGAGTTAATTGAATTAAGGGCATTTTTTTGCTATTAATTGC
>JABIDZ010000092.1 GCA_018651445.1 Candidatus Iainarchaeum sp.
AAGACAAGCACAAGACAATAAAATGATTTTTTCAGAACCAATTCAAGTAGAAGTAATGGCAAAAGAAATTGCTGAAACAAAACAAGCTTTTACTCAATACGGTGGTCTAAGACCATTTGGTGTTTCGCTAATTGTTGGAGGGTTTGACGAAAAAGGAGCAAAGTTATTCCAAACAGAACCTAGTGGGGCATTAGCAGAATACAAAGCAGTTGCAGTAGGAAGAAACAAAGATCGTGCAATGAAAGTTTTCGAAGCAGAATTCAAAGAAAATTTAACTTTTGATAAAGCAGTTACAACAGCGTACAAAGCGCTTACAAAAAGTTTGCCAGAAAAAGAAAAGATTTCTTTAGGTAGAGTAGAATTCGCGTTAATCGATAAAAACGGTTTTCGTTCAGTAAGTGATCAAGAAGTGAAAGACATTTTAAATAAAAAAAATTAAAGTATTATATTAATTAGCTTATGGCCCAAGAGAAAAAGAAAAAAGGGCTAATTAAAGTATTAAAAAAAGTGAAGAAAAAATGGTAAAAATAAACGAAGCAGTAATTGCTAGACTAGAAAAGAATGGACACAAATTCGAAGTGTTAGTTGACCCTGACTTAGCAATGGATGTAAAACATGGCAAAGACGTTAATTTTGATGAATTATTAGCTGATGAAAAAGTATTCAAGGATTCTAAAAAAGGTGATGAACAAAGTCCTGAAATGTTAAAAGAAAATTTTGATTCAGAAGACTTCAAAGAGATAGTAACAAAAATTATCACGCACGGAGATGTTCAATTAACAACTGATCAACGAAGAGCATTTTTAGAAAGAAAACGATCAGAAATAATAAATATTATTTCACAAAATGCGATTAATCCACAAACAAAAACACCGCACCCCCCGCAAAGAATAGAGAATGCGATGGAAGAAGCGAAGATACACGTGGATACTTTCAAAAGCACAGAAGAACAAGTCGATTTGATTGTGAATGCAATAAAAAAGATTTTACCAATCTCAATGGAAAAAGTTGATTTTGCAGTAAAAATCCCTGCCGCACATGCGGGTCGATGTTCAGCGATAATACACAAATTTGAAATTAAAAAAGAACAATGGCTTAACGACGGATCGTTAGCAGTTGAATTTAAATTGCCAGTAGGTCTAAAACAAGATTTATTGAATGAATTGAATTCTGCTACACACGGCGATTTAATTGTTAAGATTGTTGAATAAAGGAAAGGTGAAAAAATGAAAAAAGTAGTAATCCCCGGAGAAATATTATTCGAGGAAAGAAAAAGACTTGGAAGCAATGTATTTGTTTCTGATGGAAAAATATATTCCAAAGTACTTGGAATAACAGATAACGAAAATGAAACTGCAACAGTAGTTCCTTTGCAAGGACCATATGTCCCTAGACGCGATGACAGTGTTGTCGGAGTAATTACAAGAGAAAACTTTGCAGGATACGGAGTAAATATTAATTCGTTTAACGAATGTTTTATTCCAAAGAGTGCTATGCGAACTCCATTAAGTTTAGGAGACGTAATTATAGCAAAAGTATCTAATGTAAGCGAGTTAAAAGAAGCTGACTTGACATTCCCAAAAAGAATGGGTGATGGAGAAGTTATTAGCGTTAACCCCGTTAGAAGTCCAAGATTAATTGGAAAAAACGGTTCAATGCTTGACATATTATCTCAAGGAACAGATTGCGAAGTGTTCATTGGGAAAAATGGTCGATTATGGGCTAGAAACGGTGACTTAGAATTGTTAAAGAAAACAGTAAAGTTTATCGAAGAAAATTCGTACAAAAGTAATTTGACAAATGCAGTGGAATCACTGCTAAGGAAATGATTAAGGTGAAAATATGGATAGAAAAATAGATTACAAAAAAACAAAGAAAAGACTTGATGGAAGAAAAATGGATGAAACTCGTCCTCTATCAATTAAAACAGGAGTTATAGAAAACGCAGATGGATCTGCATATCTTGAATGGGGACAAAACAAAATCTACGCGGCCGTTTATGGTCCAAGAGAAGTTTTGCCTAAACACTCAGCTGATCCTCTACGATCAGTAATAAAAGTAGAATACAGAATGACTTCATTCTCTGTTCCACAAAGAAAAAGACCTGGTCCAAATCGACGTGACCAAGAAATCTCAAAAGTTTTAGGAGAAGCATTAAGCAGAGCAGTATTTGTAGAACAATTCCCTAACACCGAAATAGGTGTTTACGTTGAAGTTGTTGATGCAAACGCAGGTTCAAGAGTAGCTTGTCTAACTGCAGCAAGTGTTGCATTAGCTGACGCTGGAATGCCAATGAGAGATATGGTTGCAGCAACTGGTGTAGGAAAAGCATATGGTGAATTAGTAATCGACTTAAACAAAGACGAAGAAGATGCACCTGACGCAGTAGATATACCAATAGCAATTCTACCAAATAGCGAAGAAATTGTTTTGCTACAAATGGATGGCCTATTAACACGAAAAGAATGGGATGCTATTGCAAAACTTGGTATCAAAGGTTGTAAACAAGTTTACGAAATTCAAAAGAAAGCTTTAGTTGAAAAATTTGAGTTAAGTGAAGCAAAAGGAAAAAGCCAAGTAGCAAAAGAAAAAACAGTTAAGAAAAAAACTGTTAAAAAAACAGTTAAGAAGGTGAAAAAATGAGAGACACTGTAATGGAATACGAAACATCTAAGGTTCTAAAATTTGCAAGAGAAGGAAAGCGAGTTGATGGTAGAGCACTTGATGAAATGCGAGAAATAACTATTGAAACAGGAATGTCTGAAAACGCAGAAGGTTCAACAATAGTGACTCTTGGAAAAACAAAAATAATTGCAGGACTAAAAGTAGATATTGGAAAACCTTATCCGGATAATCAAGATGAAGGATCAATTTCTATTGGAGCAGAAACACTGCCTCTAGCACATCCGGATTATGAATCTGGTCGACCTAGTGCTGACGAAGTAGAATTAGCACGAGTAGTTGATCGAGGTTTGCGAGAAAGTAAAGCAATTGATTTCAAAAAATTGTGTATTACTAAAGGTGAAGCAGTTTGGGTAGGTTTCTTAGATTTCTATGCTCTAAACGGAGACGGAAATTTATTTGACGCAGGTTCAATAGCGGCGCTAGTAACATTCAATAATGCAAAATTGCCAAAACTAGATAAAGAAGGAAAAATAATCCTACACGAATATGATGGAAAAATCAAATTAGCACGACAACCATTGTTAACAACTTTTGCAAAAGTTGGCGGAAAGATAATGCTTGATCCAACATATTTAGAAGAAAAAGCGTCTGACGCACGTTATTCGGCAGCAACAACTGACGATGGGTTCATATCTGCTATGCAAAAAGGAGTTGGAGGATCATTTACTCTAGAAGAAGTAGATTACATGATTGACAAAGCCTTTGAAATAGGAGATAAAATAAGAAAACAAATAAAACAAGTTAAATAATGCCTAAAAAAGGCATTTTAGCTTTGTGCGAGCGATCCTAGGGGATTGCTTGTTTTTGTTGGAAGAGAGCTTTTAAAAGCTTTCTACCACCAGAATTTATAATTAGAGCTTTAAAACGAAGAATTAAAGGTAAAAATGGTGAGCAAAAATGGCAAATACAAAGAAAGTAAAATCAACTGGACGATATGGTCCTAGATACGGTGTAGGAATCAAAAAAAGGGTTCTTAAAGTAGAAGAAAAACAAAAAAAGAAAGTAGTTTGTCCATTCTGTGGTTTTAAAACAATAAAGAGACTAGCTGCAGGATTATTCACTTGTAAGAAATGTGAAGCAAAATTCACGGGTGGAGCTTACGAAGCAGAAACACTTATAGGAAAAACAATTAAAAAAATGGTTAATCAAAAATCGTTTGTTGCACAAG
The DNA here is from genome assembly GCA_018651445.1 of Candidatus Iainarchaeum sp. Lineage (GTDB taxonomy): Archaea > Iainarchaeota > Iainarchaeia > Iainarchaeales > JAAZKV01 > JABIDZ01. The sequence continues at coordinate 3,854 of JABIDZ010000092.1, forward strand.
CAGCAGAACTAATCAAGGTTACTGAAGAAGCAGGTAAGAGTTCTTATTCGGATATAGAACAAGAAGTAGCAAAAGCAATGAATGAAGATGAACCAGAAGAAAAGATAGTTAAAAAAACTATTAAAAAGAAAGTAGCTAAGAAAAAAGCTATAAAAGCTGTTAACGAAGAAAAGGAAGTAGAAGAAGTAAAAGAGGAAAAAGAAGAAAAAGAAGCTTCTAAGGAAGAATAATATTTAGGTGGTATAATGGGTTATGTTTGTGGACAATGTGGAGTAGAAGTGCAAAGTATTGCAGAGGGAATGGTTAGATGTCCTAGTTGTGGATACAGACTTTTATACAAAACAAGAGATCCTATTGCAAAAACAGTTAAGGTAGATTAATTTTTTTAAGGAGGAATAAAAAATGAATGATGATGAAAAAAGAGAATTGATGACAAGTTTTGAAAGAAACAGACAAATGCTTTCTAGTATTATGCAACAAAAACAACAATACAATATTCAAGTAGAAGTAATTAACGCGTCTCTTGAAGAAAT